>JBNJFN010000304.1:0-2238 GCA_051746885.1 Bacteroidota bacterium
TTGACCTCAGATTTTGTATTTTCATCCTTTCCTACCCGGCCTGATACCTTCGTTTCTGTATTCTTTTCAATTCTGCTTACATTTCCTGAGTCCGGGAAATCAATATTGGCATAGTTGGCTTCGCCTTTAAGCTGATAGCTGGCATTTTCGTCAATTCCTATATTAACGCTGCCGTATTTGTTGTCTATCTCAATCTTTTCAAATTCCATGGGTACTTTATTGACTCGGAAATCCCCGTATTGGCTTGAAAGATTGATCTTCTTGCTTACCCGGTCAATTCTGAAGTCAGTGTATTTGGCTTCAGAAACAAAATTGGTCAGGTTACCCAGTCTGTAGTTGTCATACTTCGATTCAGACACGAGAGAGCTGGTTTGTTCCACGTTTAGTTTGGAATATTTGCTGACAGCAATAAGTGCAGTGGCTTTTTCAATATTACAGTTATTGGGTGTATATTTCAATTTAAGTTTCAGCCAGTTCACTTCGCCGATGCTTCCGTTGGAATAAGCCAGGTTAACCTGACTCAGAGGTTTGGAGTTGTCCCTTAGGATCTTGTTGGCCTTTAAATTGCCGTATTTTACAGATATGTCAGCACGGCCGGTTATTTCATTAATGAAGACATCCCCGTACTTGTTTTCAAGCTCAAGATTAAGATACCGGGGTATTTTAACCTCGTAGTTGATTGTGAATTCTTTGCTGTTGTCACCAAAATTGAACAATCCGCCTGACCTGTTGAAATTTCTGGCAAATTCAGTGGTGGCCCCGATGGTATTGTCCTGTTTGTTAATGTCCACGTTGATGTCCTCGAGCAGCTCTCTGGCCTTGTCTTCTTTTCTGTGGTCCACTGTGATCTTTACATCGATGGATACTCTATCCTCTTGCCAGTTGGTAACATTCACATTACCATATTTATTGGATAAAACGAGAAGGGTTTTTTCGTTTACGTCATATTCCTTGTGTTTATCTTTGGAATATTCGTCCTGTGCGGCCTGTAAGTTTACGCTGAAGCATACAGCAAGAACCAGTATGGTCGCATGTTTAAGTTTCAGTAGTTTCATAGCTTTCATCCTCTTTTTCTTTTGATTTTGTTTGTTCATTGATACCCCGGAGCTGATCCAGGATTTGATTCATAACCTCCAGTTTCATCTGATAATGCTGGATCAGGGCATTAATCACCCGGGGGTCGTTGGGATTCGTCCTCAGATCTTCCTTTATGTTAACATAGATGGAATCCATATTGTGAAGCTCATTCAACAGCATCTCTTTTTGTTCTTCATTCCTGAAGTCAAACTGTTTAATCTGTTCGTATTTTTTATCCATCAGCGAGGAGTAATACAAATGAGCTTCTTTGACTTCCGGGGAAACCTTTTCCAGTGCCAGGCTTTCCGGGGTTTGTTGCTCAGTGATCCGGTCGTAGACCCAGAGTCCTGAGAGCACTACCAGAACAGCAACAACAGCAGCTTTCAATATAAGGTTCCAGGTAAACAACCTTTTGCGTCGGTTGTATTTCCGGAGTTTTTGGTCAAATCTTTCAAAATGGCCTTCCGAGGGCTCCAGATCATCAAATTCACCCCTGTGGGAGCGTATTATGTCTTCAAGATGCTTCATTTTTTATTCCCTGTTTTTGCCAGTTGTTCTCTAAGTTTATTTTTTGCCCTTGTATATTGGGATCTGGATGTGGAACTTGTCATGTTTAAGATTTCTGCTATTTCTTCATGATCATATCCCTCAAGCAGATAAAGAGACAATACGATTCTGTATCCGTCCGGCAGTTCGTTAATGGCCTCCCGGATCTCTTCTACTTTATTCCATATCTCTTTTTCGTCTTCTTCCTTTTCTGTTTCTTCTTCCTCTTCAAGATTATATACATTGTCTTCCAGTGAATCAAGTTCTATTTTCTTTTTTTTTAATTCATCCAGCGAATGATTGATGACAATCCGCTTCAGCCATGCCCCAAAGCTCACCTTTCCGCTGTAGGTGTGGATCTTGTCAAACGCTTTCAGAAAAGCTTCCTGCATGATGTCTTCCGCCTCCATCCGGTCGTTCACTATCCGGAAACTTGTATTATACATGGCTTTATAATACAGTTTGTATATCTGGAACTGTGCTTTCTGTTCCCCCTTTCTGCACCTGTCAATCACATCCTGATGGATATTCTTATATAGCGTTTGTTGTTTATCCGTTTGCATTTTAAAAGACGGTTTGTTTTTTTATGCTGCTGCTTATAAAGATAAACTTTTT
>JBNJFN010000304.1:2338-4501 GCA_051746885.1 Bacteroidota bacterium
CCGTTGATGGCCCATCCTCAGTCCGACACCCTGATCGTGGACAACAAACTGGAGCTTGACGAAGTGGTCGTTAGCGGGCGCCGTTCACCTGTAGTACATTCACGTCTCTCAAGAATAGTGGGTACCAAAGGAGAAAATGAGCTCAATGCCATGCCGGTATCAAGTGTTCAGGAAGCACTTAAGCATATTTCCGGTGTGGATGTCCGGGAGCGTGGTCCTATGGGTATTCAGGGAGATTTGAGCATACGGGGAAGTTCTTTCGATCAGAACCTCATCCTCCTCAACGGCATTGATGTTACCGATCCTCAGACCGGTCACTTTTCGCTGAATTTGCCGGTGGATATGTCAAACGTACGTAAGATAGAAGTATTGAAAGGTCCAGGTTCAAGAGTCTTTGGACCGAATGCCTTCGGAGGGGCAGTGAATGTTATCACAACCCCGGTTGATTCAAATTACATTAAAGTGAATGTGACAGGTGGAAGCCATCGGTATAGCAGCGGAACAGCCAGCGGTAATTTTGCTTCATCCGGGATGAAACATTATGTATCTTTTTCCCGATCTGGCTCGCGGGGTTATGCTGAAAATACCGATTTTACTACTTATAACCTGTTTTATCACGGACTGGTCGACATCAAACAAAATGAGCTGGAAATTCAGATGGGCCATAAAGACAAAGCCTATGGGGCACAGAGCTTTTATACTCCTGAATATCCCCATCAGTTTGAAAACACGCGCTCCAGCCTGGCCAGTATTGCCATGAACCTGGAAGGGAAGATTGATTTTAAACCGGCCGTTTACTGGAGAAGGCATCAGAACCGGTATGAATTGTTCAGAGAAGATGAAGACTGGTATCAGAGGGAAAATGGCTTTTTTATTAAGTCCCCGGGGGATACGGCCAAGTATCAGGCGGGTATTTACCAACCCTGGAATTACTACTCCGGCCATAATTATCACTTGACCGATGTATATGGCTCCAAACTCAATGTTGTTTTTCAGTCTATGGCAGGTGAGACATCCGCGGGATTTGATTTTCGCTCGGAGAATATCTGGAGCAACGTGTTGGGCGAGCCTATGAATGATACCCTTTCTGCATTGAATGAAACTGACGGATTTTATGATCATAAGTATTCCCGTACCATCATGAACTATTATCTGGAACATAACCTTTATGCGGGTGATTTATCAGTATCCGCCGGTTTACTTGGTAGCTGGAGCAATGAATTTGATCTGGCCTGGAAGTGGTACCCCGGAATAGACCTCAGCTATCAAATAGCTGGCTCTTTTACCCTTTACGGTTCTTATAGCAAATCGCTCCGGCTGCCTACTTTTACAGATCTCTTTTATTCAGGCCCTTCCAACCAGGGGAATCCCAATCTGAAACCCGAGCGGGTGAATAGCTATGAAGGAGGTTTGAAACTGGCATCTTATGCAGTTCAGGGTCATATGGCTTATTTTTACTATTATGGGGAGAACATCATTGCCTGGACCAGGGAATCGGATGTTGACCAGCAGTGGCAGACAAAAAACCTTACTGAAGTAAAGAACAAGGGAATAGAGCTTTCCTTGTCAGCCGATATCAACAGGCTCTTTAACACCCAAAGTGTGTTGAAAAGTATGGGGCTGGATTATACTTACCTGGATCAGGATAAGATCACCGATGGTTTTGAGTCCAAATACTCCCTCAATTACCTCAACCATGATCTGGGGATGTATCTGTCCGGCGGCTGGCAGGGCTGGTCGGTGCGCTTATCCTCCTCCTATACCGACCGGGCCGGTAAATATTTGAAATACGATTTTGAAAAACAAGAGTACACAGGAGAAGTGGAATACAGGCCTGCCTGGGTTTTTGACGGAAAGATGAGCTACAATTGGGATCAATGGACCTTCGGTTTTGAGGTAACCAACATCTTTGACAACAAACATTATGATATTGGAAATGTAAAAACTCCCGGAAGATGGATAAAAGTTCATGTGGGGAAGCATTTTGACCTGTAAAGATATTTATCTGGGGCTGTAACCATTAAATTAATTGAGTTAAAAAACGAATAAAAGAATACAAATTAAGCTTTGAAATTCACATCACTATTCGAATCTGTGTTTATAACTGCTTAATAGGCTATTAAGCAAAACCATTGACTCTGGCACGGTCTTAGCTCCTCCCTT
>JBNJFN010000305.1:0-4501 GCA_051746885.1 Bacteroidota bacterium
TATTCTGCCGTTGGTACAGCTTCCAAGAAATATGTAATTGATTTTCATGCCAACCAGCTTCTGACTTGGCTCAAGGCCCATATAATCCAGTGATTTTTTTACTACCGGGTCGTTCTCATAGCTTTCCCGGCCAGGTATTTCCCCGTTAATTTTCATTCCCATTCCCGGGTTGGTGCCGTATGTGATCATCGGTTCAATCCTGGAAACGTCAAAGCTATGTTCCTTATCAAAAGTGGCCTCCGGATCGGAGTATAATTTTTTCCATTCTTCTACTCTTTCCTTGAACTTTTCTTTGTCCCGGCCTGCCGGTGTTGACCGGAGGTATTCAAAGGTGTTTTCGTCCGGTGCGATCAGTCCGCCGCGGGCTCCCATCTCGATGCTCATGTTGCAGACGGTCATTCGTTCTTCCATGCTCATATTGCGAATGGCTTCACCGGCATATTCTACGAAATGACCGGTGGCTCCTTTGGCCGACAATTGGGATATTACATACAATATCACATCTTTTGCGGTTACGCCCTCTTGCCGTTTTCCATCCAGGTTGATGCGCATCTTTTTGGGCTTGGACTGTAACACGCACTGGGAAGCCAGTACCATTTCTACCTCGCTGGTGCCGATCCCAAAGGCTATAGTTCCAAAAGCACCGTGCGTGGAGGTATGGCTGTCACCGCAGACTATGGTATTTCCCGGAAGGGTGAATCCCTGTTCCGGTCCTACCACATGGACGATTCCCTGTTTGGGATGATTCAATCCGTAGAAATCCAAACTATTTTCTTCTGCATTTTTCTTCAGTTCTTCTATCTGGGCGCGCGACCGTTCATCTTTCACCTCTTTATCCTGATCACTCGTGGGGACATTGTGGTCGGCGGTGGCAAGCACCTGCTTAGGCCTGAAAACCGGAGCTTTTTTTTCTTTTAGTCCGGAAAAGGCCTGCGGGCTGGTTACTTCATGAATCAGGTGCTTATCTATATACAGCACATCCGGTCCGTCCTCAATGTGCTTAACCACATGATCATCCCATATTTTGTCAAATAAAGTTTTTTGCTTTTCCGTCATATCTGTCACATAATTTTTGACACAGCATCCAGGAAAGATTCCACTGAAGCCGTTATTATATCGGTATTTGAACCGAAACCGTGAAAATATTTGTTTCTGTATTTAAGTTGAATATGAACTTTCCCGTAATCATCTGTTCCTCCAGTAAGTGCCTGAACAAGAAATTCATCCAGATGAATTTTCCGGTTAATGATTTTTCTGACAGCGTTAAACGAGGCGTCGATGGGTCCGTTACCATTCTCGGAAGCAGTCACCGTTTCCCCGTTTACTTTTAACCGTACGGTGGCGGTAGGTATGGATGATTTACCGCATATCACATCCAGGTTCATCAATTGAATATTTTTTTCTTTCGTGTAGGATACCTGCCCTACTAAAGCCAGGAGGTCATCGTCGTTAACTTCTTTCTTCTTATCGGCAACATCCAGGAATTTATTGTAGAGATGATCCAGATCCTCATCTTTCACCTGGTAGCCAAGTTTGGAGATCCTGTGTTTAAATGCTGCTCTTCCGCTTCTTGCGGTAAGCCGCATGTTGGATTCCGGTATACCGACTGTTTTGGGATCGATGATTTCGTAATTCTCCCGGTTCTTTAGAACCCCGTCCTGATGGATACCCGAGGAGTGAGCGAAAGCATTTTTTCCGACAATGGCCTTATTCGGTTGCACGGGCATTTTCATTAACCTCGAAACAAGCCGGCTGGTATCGTAGATTTTTTTTGAATTTATATGAGAATTCAAATTCAGCTCCTTGTGACTTTGAAGGATCATGGCCACTTCTTCAAGGGAAGTGTTACCGGCGCGTTCACCAATTCCGTTAATTGTAACCTCTGCCTGCCGGGCGCCGTTGATGATTCCGCTGATGGAATTGGCTGTTCCCATGCCCAGGTCATTGTGGCAGTGAACGGAAAGCGTGGCTTTATCTACATTTTTGACGTTCTCTCTGATGTATTTGATTTTTGCCCCGTAGTTCTCCGGTAAGCAATATCCGGTGGTGTCGGGTAAGTTAACTACTGTAGCACCGGCCTCAATGACTGCTTCCACCACTCTGGCAAGAAATTCATTTTCTGTCCTTCCGGCATCTTCTGCATAGAACTGCACATCTTCAACGAACTTTTTGGCATACTTTATCGCATGCACCGCTCTTTCAATAATTTTTTCCCGTGTGGAATTGAGCTTGTAGTTAATGTGGTAAAATGAAGTGCCAATGCCGGTTTGAATTCTTGGTTTTTCCGCATGCTTAAGTGCGTCTGCTGCTACCTCGATGTCTTTGTCAATAGCCCTGGTTAAACCGCAGATGGTCGGTTTTTTTACGTTTTTGCATACTTCCGATACCGATTTGAAGTCACCGGGACTGGAAACAGGAAAACCTGCTTCTATAATATCCACACCCAAGGCTTCAAGAGCCTGGGCTATCTCTACTTTTTCTACGGTATTAAGTTGACAACCAGGAACCTGCTCTCCATCCCTTAAGGTTGTGTCAAAAATCTGTACATACTCGTTGGACATCACTAAAAAAGATTATAATTTTGAAACCTAAATGAATATTCTTTCTATTCCTGGATTGCAAATGTAAAGGGGTAACCGAAACTAGTAAAATCAAAATTCCTTTTAATTACGATATTTAAAGAAGGTATCACTATCCTTTTTTATCTGATATAGAATTGTTTAAGATGTTAATATCCAATCTCTATTTACAATGCCAAAACAACAAACAGATCATTTGTTTCAGTTGATCAAGTCCTTGTCAAAATCTGAAAAAAGAAATTTCAGATTGTACGTAAACAGGCTGAAGAGCGGAGAAGGCACCAAATTTTCCCAGCTTTTCGACATTCTGGATAAACAGGAGGAATACAACGAACAGGAGATATTAAACAAGGCCAGTTCCATTAAGCCCCAGCAGCTCTCCAACCTCAAGGCTCATTTGTATAAACAGCTTTTGAAGAGCTTGCGGCTGAAAAATTTAAATTCCGATATAGAGATCAGTATCCGGGAATGGATTGATTATGCCCGGGTATTGTATAATAAAGGATTGTACCAGCAGTCGCTGCGGGTATTGGAGAAAGCCAAAGGTATGGCGGAAGCCAACAGAAAGAATATACTTCACATGGAGATCGTGGATTATGAAAAGCTGATTGAACTGCAGTATATTACAAGAAGCATTGGTAACAGGGCCGATGAGCTGACCAGCGAAATACAGGAAGTTTCCCGGAAGATCCATTCCGCACAAACCTACTCGAATCTTGCTTTAAAGCTCTACAGTCTGTATCTTAAGGTTGGATCGGCAAAGAACAAGAAGGACATGCTGATGGTCAGCAGTTTTTTCAACTCCAATTTTGTTCCTCCCGAAGACATCAGCCGGTGCGATTTTTATGAGAAGCTATATATTTATCAAGCCTACCTTTGGTATAACTACATCACCCAGGACTTTCTGATGTGTTATAAATACGCTCAAAAATGGGTAGACCTGTACAGGAACAACAGTGAGATGATCTACAACCAGACGGATATGTATCTGAAGGGCATAAACAGTTTGCTAAATGCCCTCCATATGTTGAGATACCATCCTAAATTTGAGGAGGAGCTGGGTAATCTGCAGGAGCTAATCAAAAACAAGAAAATTCCCTGGAATGATAACAATCTGAGGGTGTACTATTTGTTTTATTATAAACATAGGATCAACTATCATTTCCTTGAAGGGACCTTCAGCGAAGGCGTTAAGCTGATTCCTGAGATCAACGAATACATAAAGAATTATTCCAGACATCTGGACAATCACCGGATTCTGGTATTTTACTACAAAATAGCCAGCCTGTATTTCGGAAGCGGAGATTACCGGTCCACCATCCGGTATCTTAATTATATTCTTAATTTTAGAGATATCTCCATAAGACAGGATTTTCATAGTTTTGCCAGGATCTTAAATCTGGTGGCGCATTATGAGCTCGGCAACGAAGACCTTTTGGAATACCAGGTGAAATCCGTTTACCGTTTTCTCTATAAAATGGACAACTTACAACAGGTGCAGAGGCATGTGGTGGATTTCCTCAGGCGCTTGACCCATATCAATCCCGATGACCTGCATTCTGAATTCGAAAAGCTTCGTGATAAACTGGTAAGTCTGAAAGATGATCCTTTTGAGCAGCGGGCCTTCCTATACCTGGATATCATCTCCTGGCTGGAGAGCAAGATTGAAAACCGTCCCGTTCAGGATATCATCCGTGAGAAGGCTCTGAAGGAAAGAGCGAAGAGCGAAGAGCACAGGGCGAAGAGCTGAGAGCGTAGAGCATAGAGCTTAGGGCTCAGAGTGAAGAGCAAGCAGTTTGGAGTTTCGGGTTGGATGTAGCAGAATTTGGTACCTGGTATTGATGTTAGCATATGATTTGATTATTTTTTAACAGATTTGCAAGTCATGAGTCAGGAGTATTTTTTGGTAGAGCCTTCACCGG
>JBNJFN010000306.1:0-4489 GCA_051746885.1 Bacteroidota bacterium
AGGAATAGTTTTGCATATATGAATGCTATTCTTGCCCTCAGGAGGAATAGTTTTGCATATATGTTTACTATTCTTTCTCCCGGCAGGACCATTATTAAATATATGATTAATCATTCTGCCATCGTCAGGAAAAATATTATATTCATTTATTTGCACTCACTATAAACATGGAATGAATCACATACATATTTTCAGAAGGAAATTCCTCAGGGCAGCCTTGCATGTATATATTTTTATTCTTTCCGCTATCGTTAAGAAGAATTTTTTTGGGATTTTCTTGCAAAAAAAATGAATTGAAAGAAATATTTCCGTACATTTCAGGGGTTAAAAAATTAATAGAGCATACAGGTTTTACCCAATTCACGAGTTCTAACATTTAAAATTAAATCCAATGATTGCAACAATTGATTACCGCAAACTATGGGTGAGTGAATTCATCCAGTTTCTGAAAGATGTGATCAGCATCTGCAGACAAAATGATCCTGCAAAACTCAACATCAACACCAGGGTTACGCTTTTGGAAGAAATTGTTAACAGGCTTGATGCCGTATTTAAAAAGGAACAGGGAAGCGTTTTTACCGAAGAACTTGTCACGTTGGACGAGCGCCGCGATAAAGCCTTTCTTTGTCTTACCATGCTGGCAAAAGCGTATGGTTATCATTTCGATGAGGCAAAATTAGAAGCGGCAGAAAAGATCGACGCATTACTTGAAAGGTATGGAAGTTCGATTCAAAAGTTAAATTACCAGGCTGAAACCACTACCCTGACTAATTTTGTGAATGATCTGGAATCGGATGCCGAATTGGCTTTAGCTGTCAACACCTTAGATCTGCAATCCCTGGTTGATGAGATAAAAACTTCCAATAACCTATTTAACGGGAAGTACCTCGCCCGTGCCAGGGAAATGTCCGAAGCACCGGAAGAGAGTGCAGTAGAACTGCGTAAACCAGCTATTAGGCAGTACCGTAGTCTTGTTAACCTGATAGAAGCCCATGTGGAAATATCAGGTCCGGATAGGTATCAAAATCTCATCAAGCACCTGAATGAGGTAATTGAAGGCTACAATAAAACGGCAGCTTTCCGTGAGCGGGACGGGGAAACAGAGGAAGAAGGGGAGGCGATCTAAATCTTTGAATATATTCCACGAATCCCGCTTTCAGACGGGATAAGTGCACGAATAAAATATTCATCCGTGCACTTATCCCGTCTGAAAGCGGGATTCGTGGCCATTTTTTTCGCCTGCCTACCTGTTTATTCTGATAATGACAAAAAGATTAAGATTTATTGCTCTATGCGTCTGGTGGAAGAGCATTCTTTTAATAATCATGTTTAATCTTTAATACGCATTTTTTAGATTGATGGTCGGGTACTATCCCCAAGCCCCAAAGGGGCGAAAAGAGATTAGCCCGGGGCATCGCCCCGGGTAAGGGTCCACGTTGTAGAGGAAGCCCTGAAGGGGCGAAAGAAGTTTTTTAGGAAATGGCCAAGTATTTCGTATTAGATATGTCATGCCCACCTGCCTCCAGCAGTCAGGTATCTAATGCCCGCTTGTTTTCATGCCTGCCTGCCGGATGTCATGCCTACGGCATTCCCTCCAGATAATTCTGCCTACAACCCGGGTTTACACCCGGGCCTACAAAGATGACATCCCGCAAAGCGGGATTCCGTCCGAATTAAAGGAAAGGTCTGGCTCTAATCTTAATACAGATAATTCCAAAAAAATAATGCCGTGCCTGCAATGATTCAATGTATCTTCACTGATACTTTTTAGTAAAAGATAAATTTGCATTCGTGCACTTGTCCCGTCTGAAAGCGGGATTCGTGACCATTATTCCCTGAAATTAATAATGATCTGTTTTTTGGTTTCGATGGGTTCCAGGTGTTTCAGTGTATCCCTTCTGTTTATTTCGTGTGCTTCCACCACCACCGTATAGCTGCTCTCTTCAAATACTCCGGGGTGAAAGAGGGAATCCTTTGCTCTGCGTGCATAAACCAGCGTATTTTCTGGTTCTTTGAATACTTTATATACCGGTTTTTTATCCAGGCCTTTTATCAAAACAGAGGGCAGCATAAATTCAGCCTCTCTGCCATAGTTTTCTTCCATGTCAATGGTTTTTGGCCAACCGGAATAGGGGGGATCATTAACCGGCCGGGCATATCTCGGCCAGCATTCCATGGTGATCTGTTGTTTGTCTTTGTGAAACCGGATGATCCCGTAACCCGGCGAACGGTTGTGAAGTCTTTCCGGTTCTTCTCCTGTTTGATAGGGATTGGCCACGGCCCATACGGTGATGGGATTGCCAAAACCATCATAATACTGACCGGTGTAAGGAGGTAATCCCTGCTGATGATTTCTGCCTGTATCCTGCGGAAACCATCTCCCGGGCTCATGATTGGCAATGGAAGGAACGCCGAGGGAGTAGCCTGCATCTCCCCATTCATCGATCCCGTGGTGGATCATGCTGGCCTGGTAGCGATCTCCGGCGATCATCAAAGCAAACCCTTTCCGGATTTCTTCCAAAACGCTGTTTCTTCCCTGGGTAGGCCATCCATTGGAATGCATATCTTTGGCCTTTTTGTCGTCTGTTGGAATTTCACCGCGGGGTAGGGGATGCAGTGTGGGCAGTTCCGCAGCGCTTTGAAGACTATCGGGGTACGTGAAGACACATGCAGGGACGGTCTGACCAATGGTGGCTTTCATATCGGCATCTTTCCAGTTTCCCGCCCATTCACGCAGGAACTTCAGTTGCCGGTCGCCATACAATTGAGCTTCCGGAGCGCCTGGTTGTTCCTGGCTAATGTCCTCAACCAGGGAAAATCCATTGACTACCCTTGCTCCAGGCAATTCCACAGAAGGGGAGGATTTGAATTTTCTGTCCTCCAGCACCGCAAAGCTCATACCGCCATAGGTGATGTCGGTATAGTAGACCTCGATGCCTTGTTTGACCGGTGTGGGATCATACGGTTCAGGCAAATGGGAGGTTTGTGTGCGCTGTACCATGTTCACAAATTCCGGCGGCATGACATATCCTCCCCGGTCTTGTTGGTAATGGTTTTCAAAGCCGTCCCGGTAATGTGCAGGATACTGCCTGTCTTCCGGCAAAGGCTCTGCTTTTTTACCTCCGGCACCCCAAAGCTTGTCCTGATACACATCATGATCATCGGGGATGATTACTGACGGGATGTTCCGAGTTAATTCGCCGTGAGCCCAAAGGAAAAGGTACCATTTGTAAAGATAGTCAAGGTAAGAAGAAGATCCTCCGCTTGTATCCGGTGCTGTGGGTTGTCCTTCGTAAACCTGATCACCTGTATAAGCCAGTAAATCGGGGTTGTGCTGACCGGCACGGCTTATAATATCGTTATGGGGGAACCAGATATGGCCGGAGGAAAAATCAAAGTTGTTGCCGAACGAGCCATGGCTGTTAGAGTTGCCTGTGAAGGCGGCCACTGTGAAATCGGTTTGTTCCGAGGGTTCTTGCCGGATGGTCCCTTTAAAATAGGAGGGATCCGATTGTTCCTTTAAAGAGTAACTTATTCTGTAATCATATGCCTGGCGGTTATCCCAGTCCTCAATACGAAAAGTTGCTGTCCATCCGGGAATGACAATTTCCGATTTACCAGCCTCTTTCCATTCGTTGCTCCCCCTGGGAGTTATTTCGAGCCTGGCCGGATTGAGGATTTCCTCTGAAACCGGTGCAAGCTGGGCGGTTAGATTCAGAGTTCCCCTGCTTATTGTGTACTGGGCACCAATAACCGGCCCCAGTTGATGCTGTTCGTTTAGGGCAAGTTTGGCCCCTTTTGTTTGCCAACTGTTAAACCAGAAGGATTTTTCCTTTTTGTCCGTTGACATGTTGGTTGCCAGTGCAATATTGCCTGCTAAACGGCCGGCAGGGATGTGCCGTATGGCTGCCGAATCAATTTTTCTGCCGGATATCACATCAAAGGCCTCCATTACAATCTGGTATCCCGTCTCCCGGTATTCAGCCTCCAGTTGTAAGTTGATTATTCCTCCGCCGTAGCCTTTCCGGGGAAATTTGGGATATCTTGTTGCCGGCATGTCCTTTCTTTGATCTTCGTTATCCAGAAAGAGGATTTTACCCTTGCCGTTGACGGCGGCAATGAGGCCCCCGTTATTTCCATGAGCCTGGTGGATCAGGGCACGCAGCCGGTGGTCATCCTCCAGGGAGCCTGCTCCGAGTAAAAATCCGGCCCATGAGTCACCGGTTTTTGCAGAATCATTGAGCGGCCCTGTATTTACGCTCATTTTAAGGTCCCCTTCATTGGATTGTAGGGTTCCGGTAAGCAGATGTACTGTGCGCAAAGGTTTTTGGCCATTGATGCATTCCAGCCGTCCGTTGTGGATCCTCCAGTCCCGGAGGCTGTTGGCCCAATAGTCCGTGCCAACCCAATACCGGTCCGGAGTTTCTTTCCAGTTGCTTTCTATGGATGGGATCAGTCCAATCTCCTCGCAGGCAGAGAATATTAAGGG
>JBNJFN010000307.1:0-4488 GCA_051746885.1 Bacteroidota bacterium
GCTATTACAAATTTTACCTTATGTCGCGAAAGAAAAAATGTTTGCCCTTAAAGGTGGAACTGCAATAAATTTGTTTGTCAGAAATATGCCACGTTTATCTTATCCAAAGTAAATCGTTATCCAAAGTGTTCTTGAAAACAAGATTGTTAATCAGGAGCTTATCTCATTTACTTTTTAAAACAGCTTTGGATAACGATATGGATTATGCTGTAAAATTCTTCAACCATTCCTTGAGTTTTGAGTCCTTTTCCCAAACCCCTTCGCTTACTTGAGCTGGCAAAATATTAACGTAAGCGCCCTCTAATGCTTCTCGTTTTTGTTTTGAGTCGGCTCTTGCATATATTTCTGTAGTCTGTATGGACACATGTCCCAAGATATCACGTATATACACTAGATTTACACCGGATTGCAAAAGGTGCATTGCCTTGCTGTGACGTATGGTATGCGGGCTCATTTTCTCGGGTATAAGGTCTGGTCTGAGTATCCGGGCATTCTTTACATAAATACTTAGGATATAGGTCACCCCTGAGTTTGTCAGCTTTTCACCCCGGTTATTGGCAAACAATGGACGCTGATTGTAAGCAAGATTGTCAAGGCGGTTTTCCTTTATATAAGACGACAATAAATTTACCTGTTCATTCTGTAATGGAACTATTCTTTTTTTATTACCTTTTCCTAAAAGGGTTACATAATATGGTTTGTCCAGGTGCAGTGATGATGGAGTTAAATTTATGAGTTCATGCACCCGTGCTCCACTATCATAGAGCAATGCCAACAGCGCTAAGTTCCGTCGACCTGCTTTGGTGTTTACCGGTATTTGTTCCAGCAGGAATTTGACTCCATCAACGGTCAGGTAATTAACAGCACTTCTTTCCCCCTGTTTTTTAACTCTGATAGAGAGGATATCCTGCCACTGCCCAAGGCGTTTGACATCTTCATATTGCATATATCCAAAAAAGGAGTGCAAGGCAGCCAATCGCTGATTTCTGGTCGAGTTCGTGCATTCCCGGTTTTTCTGTAGCCAGTCAAGAAAGCCAAGAACGGTTTCCCTGTTAAAATGGTTGAGGGTCAAACTGTCCGCTGCTTTACCTCTGACTTTATCCATATAGGTAAGTATAAGGGTAAAGGTATCACTGTACGATCGTATAGTATGGGAACTGGCTCCCCTCTCGCCGACAAGATATTCTGTAAAGAACCTTGTCAAGTATTTTGCAAAATCAGTGGTTGTTTTCATAATCGATGTCTATTTTAATTTTGTTGGGGAACACAAAGGAGGTTAGGGAAGATTCTATCTCAATGATGTCCGGATAGATTTCCGGTGTCATCCTTACATATTTTTCAGTTCCCGCGATGGTCTTATGTCCCAGAAAAGTAGATAGAATTGGAAGTGCACAATAAATATCCACTCCACTTTTCACCATTTTTTCAAGCGAGTGAACTGCACAGGTGTGCCGGATATCATGTACACGGGGTCCTTGTTGCTTCCCTGTATGTGGTATCCCACACTGTTTCAGTATCTTCTTGAACCAACTGTATGTTGTACCTTTTGTGAACGGTTCTCCATTGGCTTTTACAAAGAAAAAATGCTCCTTGTCCGTCAGTCCTTTAACCGGCATACGATCTCTATATCGTTCATATTGCTTCATCACTTCCCTCAGGGATGGGTTTATTGGAACCATCCTTTGCATCTGGGTTTTTGTTTTTCTTATGATGACCCAGTTATTCCGATAATCAACATCCATGTTTTTAATGGACAAGGCTTCACTGATCCTTACTCCTGTACTGTAGAGGAATCGTATTAATACAGGGATGGCAATAAGAGCTGTGTTCATATTGCTGCAATACGGCATGGTCAACTTACTACATTCTCTAAAGATGCGTTCCATTTGCTGATGAGTGAAAATATAAGGAATGAAGTTCCACGCATTTCCCTTGGGTAACCGTGGGATGTAGCATTCATGGCCAAGATGGCACATATACTTGCAGAACTGGGACAAGACAGAGTATTTGTCATACAGCGTCCTAGCTTTGTCATTTACCCGGGTTGCCCTCCATGCTGCAATCTGTTCGCTGCTGATATAGGTCAATGTGGCTCCGGTTTTCAAGAAGAATCTGTCAAGCTCCAAAAAGACATATCCGAACTTGTTTAGCCCATACCCCATAGCATCCTTCATCTTCAGAAAGCTCTCAAAGTAGGGAGCATATACACTTTTGTATTTAAATTGCTTAGCCATAAAAAACACCTCCTTTCTGCTCATAAAAATTTATGGATACCAGAGGCACATCAAGCGCGCATTGCATAAGACTTTTTATATCTATACGCAAATAGTTCATGGTCACTTGAGTGTCAGAGTGACCTAGTGTTTCGGATATAACCGGAAGCGAAGTTCCATTATGTAATAACTGACTGGCCAGAGTATGCCGCATGGCATGGGGACCGAACTTGCGACCTTTGATA
Organism: Bacteroidota bacterium; assembly: GCA_051746885.1. Lineage (GTDB taxonomy): Bacteria > Bacteroidota > Bacteroidia > Bacteroidales > UBA12077 > JAGXLC01. The sequence continues at coordinate 2,459 of JBNJFN010000307.1, forward strand.
TCGACACCGGATGCTATTATGGTTCTACTTACCGCTCCATTAATGATCATTCTGTTGACGGGGCGGTAGGGGGCGCTGGCAGTAAGGAATACATGTTGCGAATCGGATACTGGCCTACTATACTTCAGATAGTTGATAAGGGCTTCCCCTATTTCCGTTAGAAGCGGCAGTTCCACTATCTTCTTTGTTTTATATTGTATAAGGCATATAAGATTCCGATCCCAGTCCAGATTCCTGAAGGTCAGCCCTGCAATGTCCGAAGAGCGCAGGCCGAGCCGCGTGGTCAGAAGAAGCATTGCATAATCACGCTTGCCCACTGTACTGGATTGCTCCACCGCATTCTCAATACGCCTTATCTCATCAGCATCATAAACGGAGGGCAGTTTTTCACGTTTCGGATAATTATTTCTCCCGATAACGTATTCCACATTTCTGTCTATGTATTTCTGTTGATACAGGAAGCGGCAAAACAGACGGATAGTACTAAGATACCTGTCCTTGCAATTCTGGACTGATGATATAAAGGTAAGAACATCGTCTTCACCAATATCTGATACTTGATTTACCGATCGCAATGTAAGGTGTGTGATAAAATAACTCAATATCCGACGATGTTTGTTAAGGGTCGGTTTGCTGAGACGGAGCCTTTCCTGGGAGTCTATAAATTCCAAGGCAACTTGCCCTATTTCACCGGGCAACTCGTGATGTACAAATTGTACAATTCTTTTTCTGACCTTCCCATGCAAAAGAAAGTCATCCAACACATGTATACTACGGCGGATGGCACGCATATTGGAACCGCTCGTTTCCGGGATACTGCTTAGAAATCTTTTACCAATTTCTTCGCGGTAGTTTACCAAGGAGTTGTTATACATGTACTCCTGAATACCATTATGCCAGAACCGATGGTAATCTTTAATCCGTGGTTCACTGTAGCCTTCCTCCCTGAGGAAAACCACACAGTCCCTGATCAGGGATTTGATTTCTTTTTCTGAGTCCATTTGTTGTTTTTTAATTGAATGCACCATTGCATTAATTTGAAAACAACAAATATTATCACGATAATATTATCACAAGTAAGGTTAATTTGCAGAAGCTTAGGAAGATTTTCGAATTATAACTTTGGATAACGTATTACTTTGGATAAGATTTTTTATCACGACTCGTGATAATTTATCGGAAGATATTGATTTGGTTGTGCTTAGGAGAGATGGGGAGACAGACAGCAGGATGAAATCGAAATTAAAATCAATAAGCAGGATTTTAGAAAACGAATTGCCAGAGACTCAAATTGAAGGGATTACCCATAAAAGAGGAATGAACCGAAAAACAGCACATACCTACAGAAAAGTGTTTGATGGCAATTACGGGCAGGTAAGGGATGTCATTATTCTGGAATCAACCTGGCTGGGGTACTACGAACCATATAGCGCAAGGAGCATCGTTTCTTTTGTAGGAAATATGATGCTTGAGAACGGTCAGCAGGAAATGGTTGAAAGGTATGGATTGATGCCTTTTGAACTTTCTGTACTAAGGTGAGAAAATAATGAGCCTTGTTCGTTTTTCTTACGGCGAAAATCCGTTAAATAATTTGAGGCAAAAGATCAGGCATGTTTATGATCTGCACCAACTATTGCTTGTAGAAGAATATTTAGAATTTTTTGATTCCGCAGATTTTGACGAAATGTTGCTGAGGGTAGCCAACGATGATGTTGTTAGTTTTAGGAATAATAATTATTGGCTTAAATACCATCCAGAACAATCGTTAATCTTTAAAGATCCGGAAAGTGTATGGAATGAGTTACAATCCGTTTACAATGGAAATTTTAGTTATCTGGTTTATGGCAATTTTCCTGAAGGGAAAGAAATTCAAACAACGTTAATTCAAATAAAAACCCGGCTTGAAAGTGTTGAATGGAAAGTTCTTTTTTAACCAGAAAGAGAAATATATTTTGGCGGTTGGATGCCGTCGTTTTATACTAATAAGGTTCAAGCTAAAGGATTGGTTAAATCACCCAATTTCCATTAAC
>JBNJFN010000308.1:0-4451 GCA_051746885.1 Bacteroidota bacterium
AAGCATCTGGCTTTTGTGCCTTTTCTTGGTGGTTTCGCATGGGCATTCATGAATAATAAAAAAGATACCCAGGTCGATGGGTTTTCAGGAAGTACTGTTCAAGTAAATCAAAAATCGCTGAGCGATATAGAAGGAGAAATGCCAATGGGTGTTTTGGCGAAGGGGAAGAAACCTATTAGCCGGTTAATATTGGGAACCAATCTCTTTTCTGGTAATTCACATGCCAGAGATTTAGTTTATGTCGATTCCCTTTTCAAAGCCTACAATACGGAAAAGAAAATTATGGAAACTTATATGCTGGCTGAAAAGGCAGGGATCAATCTTGCATTTTTAACTCCTCTTCTAATCCGGTATAAAAAAAATTTTAACAGCAACTTACAGATGTGGACCAATGTATCTCCCACAAAGAAAGACATCTATAGTCAAGTTGACCAGGCAATAGATCAAGGGGTGGATTATATATTTATCCTGGGAGCTCAATGTGACCGTTTGGTGTATGCCGGAGAAACAGATGTAATTGGGAAATGTGTTGATTATATAAAGCAACAAGGTTATCCTGCTGGTCTCGGTGCTCATACCATTCAGGCCTTACTTGCCTGTGATGAAGCAGGAATAGAGCCGGATTTTTATTATAAAACCATGCATCATGATCAATACTGGTCGGCTCATCCGAAAGAAAACCGGGAACCATTTTTATGGAGTTCAAATACAAATGAAGATCATAATAAATTTCATGACAACATGTGGTGTCCTTTTCCTGAAAAAACAAATGAATTTATACAAAAGGCCCAAAAGCCCGTAGTTGGATTCAAGGTACTTGCCGGAGGTGCAATTTCTCCGGAAGATGGTTTTCAATATGCATTTGACAATGGAGCCGATTTTATTGAGGTGGGTATGTTTGATTTTCAAATTGTTGAGGATGTTAATTTAACTATACGTAGCGTTGAAAAGACCAGAAATCGGATTCGGCCTTGGTTTGGGTAAATGGGAAGTTAATATGTGTTTATATCTCATAAATATTTATGCTTATTTTATTTAGCCTGAATACAAAAATGAGAATTTATACTCTATTGTGTGAAATATTCTTTTGTTATTTAATCTCAATGATTATATTAGTATTTATATCAAAAATTTAAAATTATGCAAAAAAATGAAAAGTTAATTACAGGAGGTTTATTGACCTTGCCTTTAAATAAAGGCTTTTTCGTCCGCTTATTTATAACGGCGGTTTTTTCAGTTACCACGGCGTTACTGATTGGGGGATGTAATGAAAGCGAAAAGCAGGAAATATCTTCAGAGACGTTTCAACACCATTATATTACCCAAAAAATGCCCACGGGTGAGGATAAGGGCTGGGGTTATGGCACACCTACCCTTGCTGATTTCGACAAGGACGGGACACTGGACTATTCCTTCGGAGTTCGGGGAGACAGCATTTATTGGTTTGAATTTAAAGGATGGGATGAATGGGAACGTCATACTGTAGGAGCCCTGCCTGTCCGGACGCTTGGGGCAACATCTTTTGATGTCGATAAAGATGGTCGGCCGGACATTGTAACGGGCGGTTACTGGTATCGAAATCCTCAGAATCCCCGCGATACTGATTTTGAAATGTATCAATATGATTCCAGTATCACATCAGAGATTCATGATGTTGCTACCGCTGATATTGATGGAGACGGTCAGGATGAAATTATTGCTCATGGAGATGGTGAGGGACTGTTTTGGTACAAGATTCCCGAAGATCCCGGTCAAGATAAGAATTGGCCCCGAACTACTATCACTCTTGACGTTTTGGAGAAAAACGACGCCATTCATGGTGGGGTGGCTCCAAATGGAGTGGGAGACTTGAATGGCAATGGTTATGCCGATATCGTTCTGCCCGACCGCTGGCTTGAGAATAAAGATGGAGGAAATGAATGGGTGGCTCATGACCTGCCATTTGCAAGGAAACGAGGCCCATGGGGGTTGTCAGCCAAAAGCTGGATTGTTGATCTCAATGGTGATGGCCGGAAGGATATCGTGATGGCTGATTGTGATCAACAAGATTCCCATGTAGCATGGATGGAAAACAAGGGAGGTCAACCACCGGTCTTTGAGGCCCACTATCTTCCTCTCACAGCACCTGGAACACGTGGTTCCTTCCATTCCTTAGCAGTAGCAGATTTCAATGGCAACGGGCTAATGGACATATTTACTGTTGACCAGGAGGATACAAGTATTCCTCCGGAAGGAGCAAATCCAAGATGGTATATATGGGAGAATATTGGGGATGAGGAAGACCCTGAATATGTTGAGCGCGTTGTATTTGAGGGACAACTCGGTGGTCATGATGCTCTTGTCGGCGATGTAGATGGAGACGGTACTATGGATATTTGCGCAAAAATATGGAGCAGGTGGCCAGATAATGCCAATGACGGAAGGGAGCATGCGAGTGCTCTTCAGAATCTGGGACATTAACCATAGAAGTTCAAATACACTCCTACTGGGGTTATCTAACCCCACAGTAGGAGTGTATTATTTATGTCGTTACTTCCAGTAAGGATGTGAACAGTGTCCGAGTCAATCCACGGCCTTCCGATGATACCAAGTGGTACCTATACTGACTACACGTGTTATCGGAGATCGGCTGGAATTTCGCAATGGTTATATAGACGATAATGGGAAAAAACATTCGGATAGGCCGTCGATTCCCATTACCCCGGGAACCTGGTACAATATTGTTTTCCATATCAAATGGTCCCATCACAAGGATGATTTTGACGGATTTATAAAAATCTGGGTGAATGGAGAAAAATATACGAGCAGGATGGTAACAACACACCCTCGGACATAAGGCAACCCAGACCTCCCCAATGAGGTGTGTATAACCAACAGTCCAAGCAACTACCAGCTAACGGGAAGAATATGCTTTATCGCCTTTTTACACGTTGGTTTTTGACAGGGAGGCCTATAGCCCGGTATTTTTTGAATGAAAACTGTTCTAAAATATTATGAGAACAAAGGATTGAGACCTGTCTTTGCTTTAGTATTATTGAAATATACCCTCAACACCCAAATTATCCTATGAGCCATGAAAATAAATATAGCCGAAGCCCTTCAGAAACTTACGATGACGATAACATTGCCCGTCTTTATTATACCCATATAAACGACCTGTACCTCTGGGGCCAAACTTTTACCTGCGACCGCGAGTTGATCAAAGACTGCATACAAGACCTGTTTGTCTGGCTGCTGAATAATAAGGGTACTTTTGAAGCTGTCCGGAATCAGAAAGTATATTTGTTTCAGGCACTGCGCAACAATCTGTTAACTTGCTTAAAAGAAAAAAGATTAACAATAAAAGCGGACTGCCGCAATGACCGGAATCTAATTACCATGTGTAATCAGTCTCCGTCCATTCAGGAACTGCTTGAAGAAAAAGAGCTGGGGCTTAGAGGGAAAAAACTGTTGAATGGCATTTTGGATTCTTTGTCGGCCCCTCAGAAGCGGATTATACAACTCCGGTTCTACCAACAAATGGGATACGATGACATTTGTGAAATCTTGCATTTAAACTACCAGTCGGCAAGAACCTTGATTTATAGAGCCATATGGAGGATGCGGAAAGCTTATCGGAAAAGTAAGCATGTTGATTGATAGCGCTGAGTCAAATTCATATTCCCAATAAATCTGAGAACATTGCAAAATCAATCAGACCATTGCCAATTTTCATTTTGCGAGATATGATCCGGAGAACGATACAAACTACTTATTGATAATATATTTGGAGTGCCGGAATAATTTATATGACCGAAGCATATTTCAATTAAACCGATATTTTCTGACCTAGTATATACAAGAATAATTTTTTTTAAGTTTTTTTGACATTATGAAAAATAATTTTAAATTTGTCAATTCAAAGAAAAAGAAAGTTGGTTTCTTATATATACAAGTATGTATGTTTCATACAAACGATCCACGATCCACTCTCTCATATGACAACACCAAACGACAATAAACTCCACTTAGAGTCAATCCGTTATAAATATATTAAATTGGAAATTTATCCCTCATCCCGGTTATAACAATTCTAAATTCAGTGCAAAAGATATTATCCCAAAACTCAAAAATAAGTAAAGGAGGTGCATATGAACAACTAACACGAATAAACCCAATTCACATTGAAAAAAGGAAGAATAGAACTTTATATTTTCCCACCTAACTTTAAATTTCAAAAACAATCTTTGTTAATAAAAAACAAAACAAACTATGAAGAAAAATAAAAGAATGCTAAGCAGACATTTTATGCTGTTGGTTTTCATATTTGGAATATGTATAAATTTCTTACTGGCAGTAGCTATAAACAGCTCTTATGCAAATGAAAAGCAGTTAATGATTAATGAAACCCGGGAAAACCAACAACAAGTTGAGGTTAGCGGAACAGTGACCGATGCGCAAACCGACGAACC
>JBNJFN010000309.1:0-4444 GCA_051746885.1 Bacteroidota bacterium
TGGGTAATGGTATCCCTGAAAATGGCAAAATGTCGATCATACCAATGTTCACTCTGACGGCCCAATCTCTTCATGGCATCATTAGGACCCAAATAGTTATAAATTTCAAAGTGTGGGGTTTCATATATTTCAAAATTAAATTTTTCATAATTCACTTTATTCTGTCCAAAATATTGCCCAAAGGAAAAAAATGGAATGAGCAACAGGATTATACCAATAAGCGAACTTGAATTCAATAATCTCGGTTTCATAATTTTTGCTGATATTTGTTTTAACCAAAATAAAAAAAAAATGCTATATTTAAAAATCAAGAATTTTACATCAAATGATGTACCAGATAATCAAATTAATCATTTTTTTCAATTATATAACGAATAACTATGGTTAAAGTTTTTAATTGCTATAATTTTAACCGCTTTTTAAAAGAAGGCATTTACGTTTAAACGAAATAAACCGAAAACTTATGAAAAACAACACATTTTCTGTTATTATGGCCGGAGGTACAGGGACAAGATTCTGGCCCCTGAGTACAAAAAAACAACCGAAACAGTTTTTGGATATTTTAGGGACAGGGAGGACATTGCTTCAGCAAACTTTTGACAGGCTTTCGAAGATCAGTCCCGTCCAGAACATTTATATTGTCACCAATGAAATATATCATGCACTCGTTAAAGAACAATTGCCTGAGCTGAGTGAAAATCAGATTTTGCTGGAGCCTGAAAAAAGGAACACAGCCCCATGTATTGCTTATGCCAACTATAAAATTGAAAAGATCAATCCAAATGCAAATATCGTGGTTTCCCCGTCGGACCATTTGATACAAAATGAAGAACAATTTCTCAATATACTTAATAAAGGACTGGATTTTACCGAAAAACACGACGCTTTACTTACACTTGGCATTAAGCCCCACCGTCCGGAAACAGGATACGGTTATATCCAAAGGGAAAACAGTCAGGAAGTAGACGGATATAAAAATCTTCATAAAGTAAAAACTTTCACTGAAAAACCCAACTACGACCTGGCAAAGAAGTTTTATGAAAGCGGAGAGTATTATTGGAACTCCGGAATATTTATCTGGTCTCTTAAATCCATTATGAGTTCTTTTGCCAAACATCTCCCGGATATCAACCAACTTTTCAAGAAGGGGGAGAACATTTATAATACTCCCGATGAATCGGATTTTATCGCAAATGTATATTTTAAAAGCAAAAGTATATCCATCGATTACGGGATCATGGAAAAATCGGAAAATGTCTATGTATTGGCATCCAATTTTGGATGGGCCGATTTGGGTACCTGGGGTTCCCTGCAGGAATTTTTACATAAAGACGAAAATGGCAACTCTGTATATGGTGATAATGTCATGTTATATGATGTAGAGGATTCCATTGTCAACTTTTCAAATGACAAAATGGTTGTTATCAAAGGACTTAAAGACTACATTATTGTAGAATCAGATAACAAACTGATCATCTATAATAAAAAAGATGAACAGGAAATCAAGGAGATTGTGGAAGAAATCAAGGAAAAAAAGGGGGAAGAATATATATAATAAAATTCAGAGGAACCCTGTCAGTCATAAATAAAATCCCGCCCTTATTGCAAAGAGCGGGATTTTATTTATGTATAGGTCCAATAATATTCTAGTATTCCCAAAGATCATGCTCGAATTCAAATATCTCCTCCCGTATTTCACGTCCTTCTATTAAAGTATTTTCCCCCGTGGTGTACTCATCAATCATTCGGTCGCCGTAAGCGTTGGTTTCCCGTACTACATAGGAATTAAACCTCCTTTGCTGGAACCAGTCCTCATAGCTAATTCTTTGCGCATCATTTTTCCTGTTAAATACTTCAAAATTGGCAAGTAAATCCCTTACCTGAGGGTAATAAATCCAAAATACCTGACTCTTTCTTTTTTCTCCGGTATCATCGTCAACATACTCCCGAATAGGGCAAATTCCAACAACTCTAACCCTCAAGTCGGAATACTTACGGTCAAAAACCCATTGTTCCTTGATCATATATTGTTGGATCTCACCATACCGAACTCCTGTCTGTATAGTCGTGTCTTTGGTAGATCCATCAGGTTGTTGGATCTCCTGGGTTTCCTCACCTGCTCCCATTTCCTGATACACTTCATCGGTTGAATATTCTTCCTTAAAATCATCGCTGCGGAATAACGTGAAGTCGTAGTCTTCACTCTCAATACCATGCATAATAACCTGAATCAGACTTTTACGATCCTCCATCTCCTCCTCCGGAAAATATAGAACCTGATTCATTCTTTTCCGGCAATCAATCATCTGCCATAATTTTTTCGACCACATAACATCGGCTTCCCTGAGGGAAACGTAATCGAGAGGTTTTTTGCCGCGATCCTCTTCCCCGGGAATGTTTTCTTTAGTATATATATCATCATCAATAGATTCGTCATCAGATTGAGCCTTGGCACTTTGAGGCTTTCCTACAAAAATAATGACTCCTAAGAAGAAAAACAGAACTAATCGTTTCATAGTTTATTATATTTAATTAATTTCTAGTTTATTATTGAATCGTAAACGTTATGGGATTTAAATTTTTAACTTCTCCATCGGGTCCAACAGCCTCCAGATCCTCAAAATTAACCTTACGGCCCTGTTCTAAATTATTATTGAACCAATCCCGCACTTCCTGATCAAATTGATTCCCTTCCTTTCGAAGAGTCTTCACATAACCTCCCCGATCGGTCGTAGTAATAGTATATTGGGTAACTTCATAATCAAGGTCAAAAAGAAAATCTTCCATAACGGCAAATACTCCGCTCTGAGCACCTAATACCTCTTCACGAATATCCCCTCCGCCTTTCTGTGCAATTTGGGCAGTAGGAGTCGGCAAATCCTCAACCCTAAACTCTTTTGAACCATAGGAACGCACCTGTCCCCCCACTTCAGCCTGTACATTTATCACACATTCCTGATCGGCATCATCTGGTTCAACCTCAAACTGACCGGGACCGGTTTTACGAATACTCCCATTCTGAACACTCGGTGAAATATTGTTGGGTGGAACACTAGGGAGAGATATGCTCACCGGATTGGGTATACCTACATAGAAAACGTTCATCTTGGTAGGTGATATGACAAGATTGGGCTCAGCCACCTCATATTCCTGTTTGAATGGTTTTTTGATGTAATCTCCTTCGGGGCCCATTAGTCTTATGATTCCTCCCCACTCATGCATACCGGTTTGGGAAGCTGGCCTGGAAAACTTTCCTTTTCCGTTTACCACTGACAATGTATCCTCAACTCTTGTCATTTCCACGTTATAGCTTCCATCTTCCTGACGCACACTATCCCACTCACCAATTAAAACTTGCGGAGGAGCGGTGGTATCTCTTGCAGCCAGGAAAACATCTGCTTTATATTCATTCCCCTGAACAAGATAATTTGAATTGGGTATGACGGTGGCCTCCAGTTTATTAAATGAAAATGAGCCGGCCTCAATTTGGTTGAACAAATATTGTATCGCTTCCGATTCAGCGTTTAGTACATCCGACTGTAAAGTACTTATAACAGGCAAAACAGCTCCAAGAGGAATATCATAGAAATGCTTGACCTCCCAGGATTTTTCCTCACGCCCATCAGTTGCTGGAGGATCTGATGTATCCAGACCTTCCTCAAGGGCTTCTATAACCTTCGTATCCTCTTCATCTATATAATCCAATAAAAATTCCCGGAATTCATTAATCTTTTCCTTAAGATCATAAGCTTTCCCATCAAAACCCTCACCGATCATCACACGCGTTACCATATCCCATTTGTCTTCTCCCTTTACATTTTCATGCAGAACCTTCACTTCTCCATCTTCTTCAACCAAAGCCTCATTCTGCTCTATGTTCTGCCCCTGGTTCTCCTTAAGCATTTGTATCTTTAAATTTTGCATGTAATTATATAAACTATCGGCCCTCGCTTTTACTTCGAAAGCCTTATCTTTCCATTCCCGGGCTTTTTCTTCATTTTTAGCTACTTCTGTTTCAAATTCCTTATAAGTAGCCTCATTTTTCTTGGAGAAATTTTCTGTAGTGCTCTTTATACCCTCATTAACCAGTCGAAATGCATCCAGAACCTCCGCCGATACATTCAATGCAAGCATCGCCGTCAGCACCAAATACATCATGCCGATCATCTTCTGCCTGGGAGTTTCCTTTCCTCCAGCCATATCAACAACTCCTATTTTAGCTATTTGACATTACAGACATAGCTGAAAGCATATTACCATATACCATGTTCAACTCTGCCAAATTCTGGTTCAATTTAGAAACCTCCTGTTTATACTTCTTGGTTTCTTCCGCCGAATCCTTCAGATCATTCATCATCTGATCCATCTCACCATAAATACCCTGAGTATTTTTGGCATGCTCGTTGGTTGCTTTTAGCTCCAGTTCATAGGCAGAATTCAATGC
>JBNJFN010000310.1:0-4430 GCA_051746885.1 Bacteroidota bacterium
AAGAAAAAATTTTCTCGTTTCATTCCCACCCTTTGACCTATATCCACGTCTCTCTTAAAAGAATTACTAATAAACCTTCTAAAAATATAAAGTTATGAAAACAAAAATTTCAATTCTCAGTGCATTAATCGTACTTTTCGCATTATTTTCAGGATGCGAAGAAGAAGATTCCGGCCAGACCGGAACAATGAGTCTCTCTGTTACCGACGCACCCGTCGATAATGACGCAATCGAAGGGGTTTACATCACAGTAAACGGCCTGGAATATCACACACAGGACAGCGGATGGCAAACCTTTGAAGAGTATGAAGGTCCGAAGGAATTCAATCTGCTTGAGCTGACCGACGGTGTAGAGGAAATGCTCGGAACTTTTGAAATGGAGGCAGGTCAGTACAATCAGTTGCGTTTTATGCTGGACATTCCTGAAAAAGGACAAACCAAGCCTTCCAATCCCGACTGCTACCTAATGGTCAATGGTGAAAAAGAACCTTTATTTGTACCCAGCGGAGGTCAGACCGGATACAAGGCAGTTGGTGCTTTCCAGGTACCCTCCAATGGCACCGTAGAATTAACAGCAGACTGGGATGCCAGGAAAGCTGTCGTTGAAACAGGATCAGGCCTCTATATCCTAAGACCCACAATCAGGCTCATTGCCAAAGGTGAAGCAGGAACCATTTCAGGAGAGATCAGCAATGTTCCCGATGATGCTAGTGATATTGTTGTATACGCTTACGAAGATGATATTGATCAAGAATACATTGAAGAGGAAGCAGCAGAGCCTGGAGAGGAAGAATCCCGTTTCCCCAATGCTGTTACCAGCGATGTAATGGGCAATGAAGACGGTTACAAACTGTGGTACCTGGCTCCTGGAACCTATGATCTGATAGTAGTGAAGCAGGTTGACGGGGAATTCGACAGCGTACTCGGAACAGTTGAAGATGTAGATGTAGAAAGCAAAAAAGATGCCAGTGCGGATATAGATATTTCAGATCTTTCCACCCAATAGACCCGTATCCTCGATTAAGAAAGAACCGGCCATGATTTGGGCCGGTTCTTTTTTTATATTCCAGCCTTCAAATGGATGTCACCGTTAATCAAATACAGATAATCCTTGTAAGTTTTGCACATTCGGGTGCAAAAAATGGCTATGGTAAGATACTATAGATATGGAAAGGTATACCGGTTATGAAAAATGTTTTTTATATTTGCAGATAATTCATTGAAATACCAACCATTAAAAATTTAAAAAATGACAAAAGCAGAGATTGTATCCGAAATTGCCCGAAAAACCGGTATCGAAAAGCAAACAATTCAGCAAACAATTGAAGCATTCATGGAAACAGTAAAAGAATCCATGATTGGCGGTCAAAATGTGTATTTAAGAGGTTTTGGAAGTTTTATCGTTAAAAAGCAGAACCAGAGAAAAGCACGAGATATCAATAAAAACAAAGAAATTGTTATCCCGGAACATTACATTCCCGCCTTTAGACCTTCAAAAGAATTTGTTAACCGGGTGAAGGAAAATGTGAAATAAGGGAAATGGACATAATCGTCTAAGTAATAAAGACTGATTATTCAATAATTTAAATATTCCGTTTCCGCTTTATTAAAGAACATCCGGTACATCAATTAAAGTTAAAATTCGGCATAATTTTTTGGTTACCGGATGTTTCTTTTCTGACGCTCTTTTCAAATAAATATTCTGGGCATACAGATGAGAATGAAAATACCAGAAAAAATCAAGCTTGGTGCATTGCTGAGTATGCCTTATGTAATTCAAAAAAAAGGATATTCAAATGAAAATCAGTCTTTCGTTTTCCCGCTGAATTTTCTTCCACTTATATCGGTGAATACAAATGTGTATTCCTGTCCCTTAATCAATTTTTTACCTTCCGGAAGACGGAATGTAACATCTGCCTTTGCTCCAAGAGGAACAAGCAGGCTGTTTTCTCCCGGTTGAATCTTATTGATATACTGATTATCAATCGACTCTTTCTTAATATTTTGCATATAACGGTTATTGAAAGTATGCAAAGTATCTCCTTTGTTCCGGATAACATCCAACCGGATCAGGAACGAACCGTATGTTTCCGGACCCTTATCGCGGTATAGGTTCAGTTGGAATGAATGGTCACGTAACTTCTCAAACTGCGTAACCTGAATGTCCGGGAATTTTGAATAATTATGTAGTTTTCCCCACAAACCGCCATGGTGAACCTGGTTCATCAGAAGAACATAAAGGAATACAGCTCCGGAAAGGAAATAAACCAATCTGTTAAATAATGTGCGGTTTTCATCCGGTAGAGGCAAAGCCAGTATCTTCCACCACTTTCTTTCCAACAGGGCAGGCTTTTTATATGATATCAATGAATCCAGAGAATACCGGCCACTACCAAATAAAGTAATAACAAGTCCGATGGTTACCAACAATGAAGATATCTGCCACTCATCCAGACAAGTCGGGCCGAGCCATCCGGCTGTATGCATGAGACCGATACTCAACCCCACGAGTAATAAACCGGACAGCCGGGAAAGGAAACCGGCAAATAAGAGAATCCCTGCGAGCAATTCAGAGATAGTAAAAACCCATGTGAACACATTCATAGCATCCGGATTCTCAACAAAATGTTCAAGCATGGACTTGAAAAGTCCGTTGGAGTGGGGGTAAAACGTATTGATCTTATGCCCGAGCCATTGGGCGCTTTCCATAACGTGTTTCTCAGGAACGAGGATGACTCGTCGCCAGAATGCAGAGAAAAAAAGCCATCCGGCAATAAGGCGCAGCGGCAAAATAATTGCCCCGATGTAACGCTGTCTTAACTCATTGGATTGCATATCTAAAACATATAGTAAAATTTTTATTGTAACACGTAAAGCCCGTATTTGTTTAAAGGAACATATGTAAAATGCTTGAAGCAGAGAGCACTGTTCTTTTTCGTTTTAACTGCCATTATTGCGACGCTTCGGGGTTCCACTATCGCGGGACGCCCGAAGGTCTCTGGTCCGGTGGAAACCTTAATGGCTCGCTCACTTAGCTAATGGTACCAGACCTGTGGAATTCTGATTCTTATGCTATATTGGAGATAATCTTCCAGAGCGATTAACCAACAAATTTTGTATTCATCGTTAAGCATGAAAGAAAACAATACGGTAGCCAAGGCATCATCATTCAGGTCTTTCTTTTTAGAAATGTTCTTACCGGCCTTATTTGCAACAATCACGGTTAGAAATGATAATAAGTGGATAACAAAACACGCATATTTGCTACCGTATGGTTATTGATGGGTACAGCTTTGTCGTTATATCCGCTGCCGAATGTCGCCGAGGTATACTCCCCTTCCAGCCCGAACTTTACTTTTCCGGAGCTATAAAGTATTCTTGGTGATATTCTGTAAAGCGATGCTATGTTATTACCAAATCCGAAAATAGGGTCAAGTTCCGGATCATTCAGGATGCTGCTCCTGGTGCCCCTGTTTTTGGTATAACCTGCAAATACTCCAAACTGAAACTGATCGCCGTTGGTGTGTATATCGGTCCACAACGACATACTCCGTAAGGGCAGATAGGAACGTTCGTCCGTTGCCGGTTTAATGGACTCTATGGCAAACCCCGATATCTGCAACAGATCTGTTGCATTTTGTCCAGATATTGCTTCAAATTTAATTGTTACAGGCTCAAGGGAAATTTTTGCAAAAGCGATAGCTGACAAACCGCTTATGGTATTGCCGGTTTTTACTTGTTGCTCGGTTTCCAATCTGGGCATAATGGTTTTATAGGCCATACCGGCACCCATATTCAATTTGGGCCGGTTATAGTGCAATTGCAGATGCATATCCGGTGAACCTGAATTTCTGAGGAATTTTGAGCTCACTGCCTCATCTATTCTGGAGGGATAGTCTCTTTGAGCCAGTGCTGCTGCTATAACCTCTAAGTCACCAAAACTTTGTGTCAACCGAACCTGGGGGTTACGGGAAAAAGGCTGAATGGGAACCCCTGTGTTAAAGGATACAGTGCCGGGAAAACAAGAGGTGACAAACATGGGATTCCAGAACTGGCCTGTCAGCAATTGGGTATTATCCCAGGAAAGCCGTAAGTATGCATGTCGTAACCTGAAAAGGTTGATGTTGTCATTGGCCTGGGCAAAAAAGTCGCCTTCAATTGTTCCCGAGGTTTCTGCTCCAAGGGCCTCCGGACCGGTGATTGTTCCTGAAATCCTGGACTGAACAGCGAGGATGTTAAAATTTGGCTGAGCATTCACATCCTGCTGATTGACATCGGGCGCTTCGGGTTTTGGCCACAGCAGGAAGTGACCCTCCCGGGCCGTTACATTTTGTCTGCTGTCATAAAAAGCATCGTTCTTAACATAGCCACTAAACCGGATGCCAAAATCGTTTTCTTCATTCTGTGCATGTGAGGTTAAATAAGTTCCT
>JBNJFN010000311.1:0-4428 GCA_051746885.1 Bacteroidota bacterium
AGCTGAAGCTCCATATTGCCGGTTCCTTTGAATTCTTCGAATATCACATCATCCATTTTGGAACCGGTTTCTGTCAGTGCAGTGGCGAGGATGGTCAGTGAACCTCCTTCTTCAATATTTCTGGCAGCACCGAAAAACCTTTTTGGCTTATGCAGGGCATTGGCATCCACACCTCCGGAAAGGATCTTTCCTGAAGCCGGAGATATCGTATTAAAGGCCCGTGCCAACCTGGTAATTGAATCCAGTAAAATAACAACATCATGGCCGCATTCGACCATTTTTTTGGCTTTCTCAAGAACGATATTGGCTACCCGCACGTGTCTCTCAGCAGATTCGTCAAATGTGGAGGATATAACCTCCCCTTTAACATTCCGGGCCATATCCGTAACCTCTTCCGGCCTTTCATCAATAAGAAGCACAATCATGTAGGTCTCAGGATGGTTATGAGCAATGGCATTTGCAATATCCCTTAATAAAAGTGTCTTGCCAGTCTTAGGCTGGGCCACAATAAGGCCTCTTTGCCCTTTGCCTATGGGAGCAAACATATCCACCATTCTGCAGGATAAAGTATCCCGTTCCGTATTGGTGGTTAATTTAAACTTTTGTTCCGGGAAAAGAGGTGTAAGATAGTCAAAGGGTACCCTGTCTCTTATAAAATCCGGATTTCTTCCGTTGATCTTCTGCACTTTGATCAGAGGGAAATATTTCTCCCCTTCTTTGGGCGGACGGATGGTACCTTCTACCGTATCTCCGGTTTTAAGCCCGAAAAGTTTGATCTGTGATTGAGAAACATAAATATCGTCCGGGCTGTTCAAATAGTTGTATTCAGCAGAACGTAAAAATCCATATCCATCAGGCATTACTTCCAATACACCTGAATTTGAAATAATCCCTTCAAATTCGTATTGGCTGCGATCCTGTGTACGTTTGCGTTTCTGCTGACTATCCGAAGATTTTTCCTTATTCTGGGGGGGCCTTTTCTTCTCCTGTGTCTGTTCGCCAGTTTGTTCAGCTTCCACAGGTTCTCCAGGTTCTAAAGTATCGGTTTGCATATCACTCTGTTTTTGTGATGTACTTTTCCCGGATGAACCCTCAGCCTGCTGTTGTACATTTTGTGTTGAGGATTCCGCTTCTTCTGACTGCCTGGGTTCCTTAGATTCCTTGGGTTCCTTGGATTGTTTGGATTGCTTGGATTGCTTAAAGTCTTTTGATTGCCTGGAACTCTTTTTTCCTGAGGATTTCTTTTCTGATTTCGACTCTTCTGTAGCGTTAATGGCTTGCTGATCCAGAATTTTGTAAATCAAATCCTGCTTCCTAAGTGAATCCGCTTTTTTAATATTCAACTCCTTAGCAATCTGTCTTAACTCAGATACTAATTTTTTATTCAATTCAAGAATGTCGTACATAATAATTGTTAATAATTGGAAATTAGGATTATAAATTCTATCTATAAAGTAAAGTACAATGTTTAGATTAGGGAAAAGGGGCAAATGCTTGATTACCTACTTGGAAATCTGATGCAATATTACAGATTTCATAGAAAATACCAAAATAAAACAGAAAATTTTTTTATCTAATTATAAATGATTATTTTCACTTTTATAATTTTTTAACAATTTAGAATGGGTTTTTTCGTTTAAAATCATGCCAAATATTAACAGATGAGACAGCTTAAAATCATTAAACAAGTAACTCATCGCGAGGATCAGTCAGTCGATAAATATCTTCACGAAATAAGCAAGGAAGATTTGTTATCGGCAGATGAAGAAGTTGAATTGGCGAGAAAGATTAAAGACAATGATGAGGAAGCTTTGGAAAAACTGATTAAAGCCAATCTCCGCTTTGTTGTCTCAGTAGCCAAGCAATATCAAAACCGGGGGCTCAGCCTTCCCGACCTAATTAACGAAGGAAACCTGGGGTTAATTAAGGCAGCGAAAAGATTTGACGAAAGCCGGGGATTTAAATTCATATCTTACGCAGTTTGGTGGATCAGGCAATCCATAATTCAAGCGCTGGCTGAACAGGCAAGAATTGTCAGACTCCCTGTAAATAAGATAGGCTCCATCAACAAAATCAATAAAACCTTCACAGAACTGGAGCAAAAACATGAAAGAGAACCCTCCTTACAGGAGTTATCGAGGATTTTGAAACTGGCCCCTGAAGAAATCAAAGAAGCCCTGAAGCATACCAATAAACCCCTATCCATGGATGCTCCCCTAAATGAAGAGGAGGAAGACAGTATGTACGATGTGATGGGAAGTGAAGAAAATCATCCACCAGATGAAAATCTGATGAATGAATCACTTAACCGCGAAATTGAACGTGCGCTTTCTTCCCTTTCCGAAAGAGAAGCAACCATTATTAAATTATATTATGGTTTGGGAAATAAACATCCTTTTACCCTTGAAGAAATTGGTGAAAATGTCAACCTTACACGGGAAAGAGTAAGACAGATAAAGGAAAAAGCCATCAAAAGGCTTAAACACACCACCAGAAACAAAATTCTCAAATCCTATCTGGGATAAAATTTCCCATATTGATTTCATTTCCCGGAAATTCCATATCTTTATGCTTTTTATAATACTTCGTAAAAAGATAACAATAAATCTGACTGTTTTATGGATCCGAATGATTTCAGTCTCCCTTATCTCACTGAAGAAATAGAAGGTATCGGCGGGAATATTAAAGAGACTCCGGAAGACTTTATCGTAGAGGAGATTCCGGTTTACCAACCCGATGGAGAAGGAGAACACCTTTTCATTCATCTTACAAAAAAAGGCATCACCACCCGCGAAGTCCAAA
Source organism: Bacteroidota bacterium (assembly GCA_051746885.1). Classification (GTDB taxonomy): domain Bacteria; phylum Bacteroidota; class Bacteroidia; order Bacteroidales; family UBA12077; genus JAGXLC01. Next base: position 2,803 of record JBNJFN010000311.1, read on the forward strand.
AAGTGCTGGCCGGATTGTATCAGGTCAGCTCCCGTGATGTTAGTTTTGCCGGCATAAAGGACAAACAGGCTGTTGCTTCGCAATATTTCAGTGTATATCTAAAAAATAAAAAAAATAAGGATCTGGCTTATCTGTTGGAAGAGAAATTGCCTTTAAAAATAAACAGTTTGAGCTACCACAGAAAAAAAATAAAGCAGGGACACCTTCTGGCCAATGCTTTTAACATCAAAATAACCCGGCCTGAATATCCTCCGGAACAAGCCATAGATCAAATCCAGCCCATCATGGACATCATTCACCGTAAAGGATTACCAAATTATTACGGCCATCAGCGGTTTGGAATTAAAGGCGATAATGCCCAAAAAGGATATGAAATCCTGATGGGAACAAGAAAAGAAAACAATAAATGGTTCAGGAGATTTCTCCTTTCAGCATACCAAAGTAATCTTTTCAACTATTATTTGGTACAACGCATTCAACAAGGTCTTTATGACGAAATACTAAAAGGAGACATTGCAAAAAAACACGATACGGGAGGAATTTTTGTGGTGGAAAATACTGAATTGGAACAAGAAAGACTTAAAAATAAGGAAATATGTTATACCGGCCCCATATTTGGTAAAAAGATGAAATCTGCCAAAGGAGCGTCGGCAGAACTTGAAGAAAAAATACTGGCAGATCACCATATTACACGGGAAGATCTGCTTAGAGCCCGATTAAATGGTACCAGAAGACAGGGGATCATCATACCCACCATTCAGGCAGAAAAAGAAGAGTATGGGATCAGGCTCCGGTTTACCCTGCCCAAAGGCGCTTATGCCACAATTGTATTAAGAGAGCTCATGAAGCCTTCATAAAAAGAATAATTAATATTTTTGGTTATTTTTGTCACCAAAACGAAGGAGAGAAAAATGAAACACTTGGTAGCCCCTTCAATACTATCGGCAGACTTTGCCAATCTTCAAAGGGACATTGAAATGCTCAACAAAAGTGAGGCAGATTGGATTCATTTTGATGTAATGGACGGAGTTTTTGTTCCCAATATATCTTTTGGCCTGCCTGTTTTAAAGGCAGTAAAACAACATGCCCAAAAGCCGCTGGATGTTCATCTGATGATGGAGCAACCTTCCCAATTCATAGAAGCCTTTGGAGAAGCAGGAGCATATAACCTTACAATCCATATGGAAACATGTCCACACCTGCATAAAGAAATTCAGCAAATTCATGCCAACAACATGAAGGCAGGAGTTTGCCTAAACCCACATACTCCTGTTCACACGCTTGAGAGTATCATCCACGATGTTGACCTGGTATTGCTTATGACAGTAAACCCTGGATTTGGCGGACAAAAATTCATCCCTCATTCCTATAAAAAGATCCAAAAGCTGAAAAAGCTGATTCAGGATACCGGTTCACACGCCTTAATTGAGGTGGATGGGGGTATTTCCACTGAAAATGCCGGACAACTAATCCAGGCAGGCGTTGATGTGCTGGTTGCCGGGAGTTTCGTTTTCAAATCGCAGGATCCCCAGGCTACCATCAGGAAGCTGAAAGAAATAAAGAAATAGAATACCATTAACAAATGTCTGTAAAATACCTGCCGGAACCTTATCGTTGATTTTATGA
>JBNJFN010000312.1:0-4393 GCA_051746885.1 Bacteroidota bacterium
ATGCCAAAGCCAAAATGGCAAAAATGATCGCGTAGTTTCTCAGATTTTTTTGTTTCTTGATCTCTGTCTTATTGATTTGGCTTTCTTCTTTTAAATGTACGATTTTTCCTCCCATATCTTGTCTGCTGATGTCTGATGATTTTTGGTGGTAATCCTCCGCTATTCTGGGATTTCCGGACTGTTTATATATCATTCCGGTATTATGTGACTGGGAAGTGCAAGTGCCATATAAAGTGAGGAAAAAAAGAAGAAAAGTAACCATTTGATGATATCTGCTCATTACTGTGCTTAAAGATTTTTAAAGATAATTTGCGTATGAATATACTAAATTATAATGGAAAATCTTATTTCCATTATAATATCTTTTTATGGGGTTTGATCATTATTGTCCATTCCTTCTTTATCAGAAACTTTGCTTACCAGTTTCCCTTCAAAAAGAAAGGTGTTGATGATGTCTCCATTTTCAACCTCTTTAATGGATTTCACAGGATGATTATTCTTTTGGGTAATACTAAAACCACGTTTCAACACATTTTTCGGGTCCAGGTATGTTTTTGCTTTCTCCAGGTTGTCGATGTGCTTCTTTTGAGAGGTTATATAGTTTTTCAGGAAATTTTCAATGCTTCGTTCGTAATTTTTTATTTCCAGCAGATTTTTTTGGAATGATTGCTCATAGGAACGAACAAGCTGTTTGGAATATGCTGTAAGACTTTGTTGCTTTCTGTCCAGAAAGTTGCGATGGATATGAAGTAGCTTTTCTTTTCTGATTTCCACGATATTTTTTGATCTTTCCAGGATGCTTTTCACATTGGGGTGAATTCGGCCGGAAAGATTCCGGATTCTTTGATTTTCCAGGTTGATATACTGATTGGTCTTTTCCACCATGCGATCTCTTAAACCCAACATTTTTTCTTCATATTCGTAAGCCATAGATACAAAGAAATCAGCAACAGCAGTAGGCGTTTTCATTTTGGTATGAGCTACCATATCGACTACTGATTCATCTTTTTCGTGTCCGATACCCGTAATGACCGGTAGGGGAAACTGAGCCACGTTGGCGGCCAGTTGGTATTGATCGAAACATCCCAGGTCAGCATGTGCCCCTCCACCTCTTATGATGGCCACAGCATCGAACAGGGCCTCATGATGGTAAATTTTTTCCAGTGCTTCTATTATTGAACCTTCGGCTTCATCACCCTGCATGTAGGCGGGGAAGAGTTTTGAATAAAAGATGTATCCGTAAGGATTGTTGTTGATATGTTCAATAAAATCTTTGTAGCCTGCAGCAGTTTTTGAGGAGATGACGGCAATTATCTGTGGAACATGAGGCAATGGGAGTTGTTGGTTCATGTCCATTATTCCTTCATCTTCAAGTTTTTTTATGACTTCTAGCCTTCGCCTGGCAATGTCGCCCAGTGTATAACTGGGCTCGATATCGTGAATATAGAGGCTGTATCCGTATAATTCATGGAACTCCACGGAAACATTGACCATGATTTTCAGTCCTTGTTTGAATTCCCGGCCGGTGGATGTTTCAAAATAGGGTTTGAGCATTCGGAAAGTGTAAGACCAGATGATCCCTTTAGCCTTGGCTTTAATTCTGTCCCCGAGTTCGTCCTTTTCCACCAGATCGAGGTAACAGTGGCCTTTTCTGTTTATTTTAAGTTCACTTATCTCTGCAATGACCCAATAGGTATTTTGAAATTCCTGTTTGAGCGTTTTCCTGATTTGTTGGTTTAATTCAAGTAAGGTTAGTTTATTCTCCATATATTCCCCGTTTTAATGCTTAACTATTTTTTGTTTAATCTTATAATCAGGGTCTAAGGTTAATTTAACAAGATAGATACCCGTGGGATTTTCAGATAAAGCATTAATACGGATACGGTTGCCGGCTATCGATTTTGAAAATTTCTGTTTATGGATTTTTCTACCCATCATGTCATATATATCCAGGTAAATGGGTTCTTCGCCAAGGTTCACATCGGGAATGTTTATATAAAAATGATTTTTGAAAGGATTGGGAAATATTTCAACCGACGATTTGTTTAAATCTTTTATACTGATATCGCCTGCCCTTGCGAAATTGGGTATTCCATATCCAATCAGCGAATCGGGGTTTTCATATTGATTTGCACTCCGGTTGAGCTTTTCCTTCAGCTCCATATTGCTGAGTTCCGGGAACTTTTGCCAGAGGCATGCTGCCAGTCCTGAAATAATGGGTGCGGAAAAAGAGGTACCATGGGTCATGGTAAAAGAGCTGTCTACATTTTGAACTGTATTAGAAATTCCCTGAGCTGCCAGATCCGGTTTTATCCTGCCGTCGTAAGTCGGGCCTGTAGAACTGAAAAAGGCATATTTCCCGTTGGGATCTACCGACCCCACGGAGATAATGCTGTCGGCATCGGCAGGTGCCGAAACGTGCTGCCAGCTTTCATCTCCCTGATTTCCGGCACTTGATACAACGAGCATTCCTTTGGAAGCAGCCATTGAGGCAGCTTTGGATATTGGGGTTTTATCCCCGTTCATATCCCGGAAGGTATGATTTTGGGTACTGTCATCGAAGGTGGTATATCCAACTGAGGAATTGATGATGTCTGCTCCTGCACTGTCTGCAAATTCAGCAGCAGCAATCCAGTTATATTCTTCAATAAGATACTCCGAACCCCCGACTTCAGTTCTGAGAAGCCAGTAGTCGGCTTCGGGAGCCGTACCGATGTATACTTCGGGTATATAGCCAGCCATAAGGGAAAGTACCATCGTACCATGCGAATGGGTGTCATAAACCTGTCTGTCATTTTCCTCAAAATCCCGGGTACCGAGTATCTTATCGTTTTGCCGTATATATTGGAAAACGGGTAGCTTGTCAACATTCATAAAACCTGCATCCAGCACAGCAATAACCATATTTTTACCCCGATGGCTGTTCTTATGAAGGAGATGGCCGTTCAACATGCTTATGGGTTCCCATAAATATCCATAAAAAGTGGAATCGCTAACCGTAGTTTCTTCTTTCAGTTCCGATGTGTCTTTACTCTGGATGCCTTTTTGGTTTGTTTTTGATGAGGCAGGTAAGGGGGGAGCCAGAAATTTTAAACTTTCGACAAATTGAAAGTTACGAATGCTGTCGAGTAAAACAGAGTCTATTTCAGCGACCAGGGAATTGTTCCATTTCGACCTGTTCTGGAGGGTATTGAGATAGGGTTTGATGCTATCTATATACCGCGGGGAAAGAGGAAGATCGGAAAGTTCAAATGGGATATCGAAACGCTCTCTTCTCTCAATCGCTCTTTCAGAAAGGAACTCTTCCGGCTTGCTAAGGCTGAAAGGATTATTTGTGGTGTCCTTGTCGGTAAATTCAATGAGGAATCTGGAGCTTTGTGCATATGATGAGGGAATAGTTGCTAAAAGTAGAATAAACAGTATCCAAAGGTTATTTTTCATACTCCGTTGTATTATTACAATTTTCCGGTTTTAATATCTGCGTTTTTCTCTACGGGGAGGCATTAATTCATCTCTGGGATCACCGAATTCACCCTCCTTGTTTTCCAGCTTGATAATTTCCTGTGTCTCTTCTGCTTCAAGAGAATCTTTATTTCGAGGTTCTCCGTTCTTATATTCTAATACGCGCGCTGTGTCGGTGGCGTTTTTATAATAAACCCATTTTCCTTGTCTTAGATTATCCCGGTAGAGGCCTTCTACCTCTTTATAACCTTCTGGCGTGAATATGGTTAAATGTCCATCCAGTTCTTTATTTTGATATCGCGCAAGAAGTTTTAAATTGCCATTGGGAAAGAATTTCTTGAAGATTCCGTGTTTTATTCCATCACGATAGTTGACAATCTGAGAAGTGTCGCCATTGGGATAAAACCTGACCGATTTGCCATCCCTTTTTCCCATATCGAAGTTTTCTCTGAGAATAACATTGCCTTCGGAATCGTAAAAGAGCCAGATACTGTCCTTTTTTTTATTGACGTATTTGCCTTCAGCTTTTTTCTTTTCTTTTTTATTGAAAAGCGTGGAATAAACTTCTCCATCCGAATGATGTTGCATTATGGCCATTAAATTCCCATTGGGAAAATACCTTCTAAATTCTCCGGTTGGCTTGCCATGCTTAAACTCACCTTTATATTTGATTTGTCCGTTAGAATATTTTTTTATCCACACTCCGTGTTTTTTGTGTTCTTCATCATATTGGTTTATGTCCTTATTGTTCTGCGACAAACAATTGACACTGACCACAAGAAACAGGATAATCCCAAGCTTTATTTTTACCATAACAGAATATTATTTTCGTTCCAAAATTATAAAACATTGGATGAAAATTTTTATTTCATGAAAAAATAAAAGGCTGTCTGGGAAGACAGCCTTTTATTCAGTAAGAGTTATTCTTATT
>JBNJFN010000313.1:0-4384 GCA_051746885.1 Bacteroidota bacterium
AAATGGGTCGCTTTTAAACAAAAGTTTTTCTCATCCATTCTGGTATCGGACAACTATTTCACCAATTCAAGGGTAGAAGTAAGAGATGCGGAAGACTCGGAAAAATTTCAGAAATATCTTGCCGCCGAGATTGGAGTGCCCTATGAAAGCAAAAGCCAATATGAAGTTCCCATGAGCTTCTATTTTGGTCCCAATCATTACAACACGATGAAACAATACGACCAGGAATTCGAAAGTCTTATTCCTCTGGGCTGGGCCGTATTTAAATGGGTCAACAAATACATTATCATTCCCATTTTCAACTGGCTGGATAACTCCATTGCCAATTACGGGATCATTATCCTTCTGCTCACCTTGATCATCAAGGCAGTCCTCTTCCCGCTTACATACAAGTCGTATCTGTCACAGGCCAAAATGCGGGTGCTGAAGCCCGAGATTGATGAGCTTAACGAAAAATACCCGAAGAAGGAAGACAGCATGAAAAAACAACGGGCTCAGATGGATCTCTATAAAAAAGCAGGAGTGAACCCCATGGGCGGTTGTCTGCCGATGTTGCTTCAGTTGCCGATATTGATTGCCATGGTCCAGTTCTTCCCGGCTTCCTTTGAGCTGAGACAGGAAAGTTTCCTTTGGGCCAATGACCTTTCTTCATATGACTCCATACTGGAGCTGCCCTTTGAGATCCCCTTCTACGGAGATCATGTCAGCCTTTTTACTTTAATGATGGCAGTAACCCTGATCTTTACCACAAAAATCAACAGTTCGCAGATGAGTGGAAGCCAGCAGATGCCCGGCATGAAATTTTTTACAACCTACTTCATGCCCGTTATGTTGCTGTTTATTTTCAACAACTTTGCCTCGGGTTTGAGTTACTACTTCTTCCTTTCCAATGCTATCACCCTCGGACAAACCTTGCTGATCAGGAATTTTGTGGATGATGAGGAAATTCACAGAAAACTAAAGGAAAACAAGAAAAAACCACAGAAGAAATCCAAACTACAGCAGCGCCTGGAAGAAGCACAGCAAAAACAAACCCAGAAGAAACGGGGTTATCAGCCTAAGAAAAAATGATTGAATGATTGAATGATTGAATGATTGAATGATTGAATGACAAAGAGTTTGACGGGAGTTTGACAAAGAGTTTGACAAGAGTTTGAAGGAGTTTGACAAGAGTTTGAAGGAGTTTGACGGGAGTTTGACGAAGAGCTTGACAGGAGTTTCAGGTGTTAATTGCTTAGAGCGCAGGGCGCAGGGCAAAGAGCAGATCTGTTTCGGGATTCTTGTTTAAAGTTGCAAGCAGTGCATGGTTCATACCATAGAGGTTTGTCATTCCTGACGGAGCGGTAGCGAAGATCAGGAATCTATACTTTAGCTACAAATTTATTGTGTTTTTCAATTTTTACCTTTTGATTAAAATCGAACTGCTTACAGGCTCTAGTTTCTTAAAATCAAATGGCAAATTCTCGTATTCCTGTTTTCCCATTCACTCATCTATCTTCTGTCAATTGTGATAATCCAAGGCTTGGAACCCGAGACTCCAGACTGTATCTACTTTTCCAAACTCTAAGCTTTTCCTCTGCGCTCTATGCTCTAAGCTCTGCGCTCTATGTTCCTCACTACTACTTCATTACTAACTGAAAAGGTAAAGCTCAGATATACTTCTCAACGATCGCCAGCAGATTTTTCGGTCGCACGGGTTTGCTCAGGAAGGTATCACAACCGGCTTCAAAGGCTTTTTTGCTGTCTTCTTTCAGTGTATAGGAAGTTAGAACGATTACTGCAATACCGGAATTTAATTCTTTTATCCTTCGGGTGGCTTCATTTCCATCGGTTCCGGGCATCTTAATGTCCATTAATACAATGTCTACATGATGCTCTGCACACAATTGAACGGCTTCTGATCCATTTTTGGCCCATAATGTTCTGGTACCGGTTTTATCAAAGATCGATCTCAGATACAGATAATTAATCTTTTCATCTTCAGCAATGAGGATGACTCTATCGCTCCAATCCTTGTTTTGCATGCATCATCGTATTTTAATAACTGCCTTGTCTCATTTATTTAGTGCCTCAAACATGGTCTGGCCAATCCTGGCCGGAGATTCGGCTATATGAATCCCGCACCTGCTCATAGCTTCAATCTTGGCTGAAGCAGTATCCGATTTCCCTCCTATAATGGCCCCTGCATGCCCCATTCTTCTTCCTTTCGGAGCGGTTTTTCCGGCTATAAAAGCAACTACCGGCTTGGTGCCGTTTTCACGAATCCACCCGGCAGCTTCCGTTTCCATATTCCCCCCAATCTCTCCAATAATGATGATGCCACTTGTTTCAGGATCATCCATAAACAATTTGACAGCATCCAATGTGGAAGTTCCGATAATGGGATCTCCTCCTATTCCTATACAGGTAGACTGCCCCATACCCAGCTTTGTCACCTGATCCACTGCCTCATAGGTCAATGTCCCCGAACGGGAAACAATACCTACCGAGCCCTTTTTATGGATGAATCCCGGCATAATACCCGCCTTACACTCATCAGGTGTTATGATCCCGGGGCAGTTGGGTCCTATTAAAACGGTTCCGCTGTCTTTAAGGAACTCCTTCAATTTAACCATATCCTGGGTTGGTATCCCTTCAGAGATGACCACGGCGACCGAGATACCTGCATCACTGGCTTCCATCACAGCGTCCACAGCAAAAGCGGGGGGTACGAATATTACCGACGTATTGGCTCCTGTCTCTCTTACAGCTTTTTCGACTGTATTATAAACGGGAACACCCAGATGTTCCATTCCCTCTTTGCCCGGGGTAACTCCGCCGACTATTCTGGTTCCGTAATCCATCATCTGTTCGGTATGAAAAGTTCCCTCACCACCTGTAATCCCCTGTACAATAACCTTTGAGCCCTTATTGACCAAAATACTCATAGTTGCCTTTATCTAATTTATATTCAAAATTAATTTATTTATGGATGAAAGACAAATTCATTATACATACGCAATCTGAATAATTTAGTTACCTCACTCCTTTTTCAATTAAAGCTGATTAAATTTGCAGTAAACAAAATCAGTTCCAAAATGATGGATGCCGGTAACATATGTGCCATATCCACTCCACAGGGAAACGGTGCCATTGCTGTAGCACGGGTGGACGGCAACGATGTCTTTACATTGATTGACAAAATCTTCCAGCCGGATGGTACAAAAAAACGTACGAAAGAGCTGGCTCCCCGTAAAATGCATCTGGGCAAGATACTTGAAGGGGAACAGTTGCTTGATGAAGTGCTGTTGGTTCCTTTCCATGCGCCCCATTCTTATACGGGCAATCATATGGTTGAGATATCGTGTCATGGATCGATGTACATACAACAAAAACTCCTTCAGCTTCTGATCAATCATGGAGCACGGACTGCTGAACCCGGTGAATTCACCATGCGTGCCTTTCACAATGGCAAGATGGACCTGGCCCAGGCAGAAGGCGTAGCCGATCTGATCGCCTCCACGTCACGTGCATCGCATAAACTGGCCTTGCAGCAAATGCGGGGTGGGTTTTCGTCGGAAATTAAAAACCTTCGTGAAAAGTTGCTGCACTTCATATCATTGATTGAACTGGAACTCGATTTCAGCGAGGAAGACGTTGAGTTTGCTGACCGCACACAACTCAGGGAGCTACTGAATGAAATCGACAGCCTGATTACCAAACTACTGAATTCCTTTGAACTGGGCAATGCCATTAAAAACGGCTTTCCCGTGGCCATTACCGGCAATACAAATGTAGGCAAGTCCACTCTGCTCAACCGCCTGCTTAACGAAGAAAAGGCTATAGTAACCGATATTGCCGGCACCACCCGTGATGTGATCGAGGATGTGATCAACATCCAGGGCATTGAATTCCGGTTCATCGATACGGCAGGGATCAGGGATACCCGGGAAAAGATCGAGACGATTGGCATCGAACGCACGTTCGACCAGATTGACAAGGCACAGATCGTTTTATTGCTGGTTGATGCTACACAATCTACCGAAACTGTGGTGGAAACCATAAAAAAAGTTGAGGAACGGATCAAAGGAACCCGTAAAAAGCTCCTGGTATTGCTCAATAAAGTGGACCAGGTTTCCACTGAAGATGAAGTGGTTGAAACAGAAAAAGCCATACGCAAAGTAACCCATCAGGGAGATGAATTGCTACGCATCTCCGCCAAACTGGGCACCAACATCGATAAGCTGACGAGCAGCCTGCTTAACTCAGTGAACTACTCGCCAGTGGACCAGAATGAGATCATGGTCACCAACGTACGCCACTATGAAGCGTTGAAGCATGCATACGACGCCCTCCAACGGGCCCGCGAAGGGATGGAATCCGGGCTTTCATCAGACCTATTCGT
>JBNJFN010000314.1:0-4356 GCA_051746885.1 Bacteroidota bacterium
TCATATAGCTATTTTTGCATTTGTCAATCTTTATTTAGAAAATGACCTTATGGAAAATCTATATTTGATTATTGTCATTGTTCTCTTCGCATTAGCTGTTTCAGACCTGGTAGTAGGTGTGAGCAACGATGCGGTTAACTTCCTGAGTTCAGCGATCGGTTCAAAAGCAGCGCCCCGTTACATCATCATGGCCGTATCAGCCGTAGGAATTGTTATAGGTACCACTTTTTCGAGCGGCATGATGGAGGTAGCCAGGAAAGGAATCTTTCATCCGGATATGTTCTATTTTTCCGAGATCATGATGATCTTTCTGGCAGTAATGCTAACGGATATTTTACTCCTTGACCTGTATAGTACTTTTGCCCTGCCCACTTCCACCACCGTATCCATCGTATTTGAACTGCTGGGTGCAGCCGTGGCCGTCTCGCTGATAAAACTGGGATCGGAAAGTGAAACCGCCAGTACGCTCGGCGGATATATCAACTCGGCCAAAGCGCTGGCAATTATATCGGGTATTCTGCTATCGGTGATTATAGCATTTATCTTAGGGGCCATTGTTCAATATTTTGTCAGGCTTGTTTTCACCTTCCAGTATAAAAAATACCTGAAATATTTCGGACCAGTCTGGGGTGGCCTGGCCATCACAGCTATAACTTACTTCATTCTCATTAAAGGAGCCAAAGATTCCTCGCTTATCACTGATCAGGGGTTCAGATGGATTCAGGAGAATGCAGCCATGATCCTTCTTGTGAGTTTTATGGGCTGGACGTTCATACTTCAGGTTCTTTTCTGGATTTCCAAAGTCAATGTATTCAGAGGAGTGGTTCTGATCGGAACTTTCGCTTTAGCCTTTGCTTTTGCCGGTAACGACCTGGTGAATTTTATCGGCGTTCCCGTGGCAGGATTAAAATCATTCCAGGAACTTAATGCCACTCCCGGCGCATCACCCGATTCTTTACTGATGGAAGGTTTAACCGGAAGTGTTCAAACCAACACCTTCCTGCTTCTATCTGCCGGAGTCATCATGGTGATAACCCTGTATTTTTCAAGAAAAGCCCGTTCGGTTACTCAAACCGAACTCAACCTAAGCAGGCAAAGTGAAGGCTATGAAAGATTCGGTGCTTCCGGATTTTCCAGGATAATCGTCAGAAAAGCCATTGAACTCAATACCATGATTAAAGGATTGCTTCCTAATAGCTGGCAAAAACAGATCAATCAAAGGTTTGACCAGAACCATACGCCAGAAAAGGAGCAAACCCAAAAAGAAGATAAAGCCCACTACGATCTGGTAAGGGCCTCCGTAACCCTGACTGTCGCCAGCATTATCATTTCTTTTGCTACCTCACTGAAGCTTCCATTATCCACTACTTATGTGACTTTTATGGTAGCTATGGGCACTTCCCTGGCCGACAGGGCCTGGGGAAGAGAAAGTGCCGTATACAGGATTACCGGCGTACTGACCGTGATCGGAGGATGGTTCTTTACTGCATTGATTGCCTTTACCGTGGCTTTTATCGTAGCCAACATCATTACACACGGAGGAATTATCGCCATTGTAGGAATGTTGCTTTTAGCACTGTTCTTCCTTATTAAAACACATGCCATCCATAAAAAACGGGCAACCCGGGATAAAGAACTGGAAGAAATTACGGCAGACCAGATCGAAGACGGCAACATCCTGGAAAAGTGCACCAAAGAAATTAATAACATGCTGAACACAGTTATCAATACTTTCAATGAAACCTTGGTGGCGGTGTCAAAAGAAGACAGGAAAAATCTTAAGGAGATCAACAAAACCGTTAAGAAACTCAATACAGAAGCCAAAAGCATAAAAGACAATGTACACGTGACATTGAATAAATTGAAGGAAGACGATATTGAAACAGGCCATTTTTATGTTCAGGTAACGGATTACCTAAGAGAAATGGCGCATTCGCTCAACTTTATTGCGGAGCCAAGCTATGAACATATTGCGAATCAGCACAAAAGCCTAAGTAAAAATCAAATTCAGGAACTCATGAACCTGAATAAAGAGATAACCCTCCTTTTTACCAACACCATGCACATCATTGAAAATAGTCGTTTTGAAGAGATGGATGAACTCGTTCTTCAGCAACAGCATAAAACCCTGGATTATATTGCCCAATGCAGGAAATCACAGATTAAGCGAGTGAAAAAGAAAAAAGCCAGCACGAAGAACAGTATCCTGTTTCTGCAATTGCTGAACGAAATAAAAAACTTCACACTTCATACGGTGAACCTGCTTAAAGCCCAGAGGGATTTCATCATTAACCAGGAAAAAGTGTAACAGAAATTTTAACTCTACAGCAAATCAACTGGAGAATGATGGGATTTGAAACGTTCCGCCAGATCAAAAGGAGGATCTCCCCAATTTTGCCAGGAATAGTTAAACAATAGTTAATTCAATGTTAACTGACCGGACAAATGTTTTATTTTTGCTCTAAATACGGCACTTTTTCCATAGGTATATACAATGGTGGAGGGTATCATGCAATGGAAGAAAACACAAACAAAACCGTTGAAAGCCGGCTAACCTTTCGGCCTTTTCCGCAGACAATACCCGGACTTCAGTTTTCCTACAATATGATCTACGGAAAAGGGAACACCTCATTAAATCCTTTTCGATTCCGAACAGATGGTGATTCCCAACAGCCAGCGTTACATTTTTGGCGTTGGATACCATTTTTATCAAAAAAATAAGTTGGTTGTTGACGTAGATTACCTCGATAGGAAAAATAATGGCTTGGTTGATCAGAAAATATATGAGGCAGCTATAGAGATTCATTTCTAATCTACATACTTATACCCCACCCCTTTTACAGTTTTGATATGCTCATCGCCGATCTTTTCTCTCAGTTTTCGTATGTGCACATCGATGGTCCGGTCGCCAACCACAACATCTTCACCCCAAACTCTCGAAAAAATTTCTTCACGGGTAAATACTTTATCTGGCCTGGAAATAAGTAATAACAAAAGCTCAAACTCTTTCCTGGGAAACACCAACTCCTTATCTCCTTTAATAACCTGATATTTTTCTTTATCTATGGTGAGATCTGCAGTTTTGATAATAGAACCCTCTCCGCGGAGCGTTTCAACCTTTTCCCTGGCTCTTTTTAGCAATGCCTTGATCCGGCTGATCAACACTTTGGGCTTAATGGGCTTGGTGATGTAATCGTCTCCCCCCGCTTCAAAACCTGCTATTTGGGAATAATCCTCTCCCCGGGCTGTAAGAAAAGCAATAATGGTATCCTGTAACTCTTTGTTCCTTCTCATTTCTTCACAGGTTTCAACTCCGTCCATCTCCGGCATCATCACATCAAGAAGTATAAGGTGAGGTTTAATTTCTTTTGCTTTCTCAATGGCATCTCTGCCATTTTGTGTGGCATATACCTGGTAACCGGCTTTTTTTAAATTATAACCGAGAAACTCCAGGACGTCCACTTCATCATCCACAAGTAAAATTTTATGCCCGGTATTTTCCATAAGACATAGTTTTAATTTATAACCCACCACAAAGTAATAAAAAATCCGATTAAAAACAGGCTAATTTTATCTTAACCACACATTAAATGAATGTTAAAACCATCTAATCAAAATTAAAATTCAGTAAACTGAATTTAGGATTAACTTAAAGGAACATTAAGGATGAAATAACACTTCCCGGCTCAAAATCCTTTTTATTTGCCAACGAATCATGCGACGAAAATTTCAAATAAATACATGTATAACTAAAACTTAAAAACACATGAAAACTAATTCCTTAAAAATGTTGAATCTAAAAATGAAATGTAAAATGAAAACGTCTATTTTAACAATTGGTACAGGTCTTCTTCTTTCTTTAATGATCGGGTTTACTGCCTGTGAAGAAGACGAAACTCCTGAAGTAGAAAATCCCAAGCTGGTATCTGTGGATGTCGAAAGCGACAATTCAAAAGCAGTTGTTTATTTCAGTGAAGGGGTTTACAAGAACGATGATGCCACCGGTGCATTGGATGCAGGCAGCTTTAATGTTACCCTCGATGCAGAAGATCTGGAGATCACCGACTTCACCGTCAGCCATACCGCGGGCGACAACAGTGCGGATATCTCTTTGACACTCTCCAGCCAGGAAGCTACCGGGGAGGAGACGATACAGGTTGAAATAGCACAAAGCGCTGCTTATGATGGCGATGGAAATCCCATTCAATCCGGTTCTGTTACCGATAAGCTGGCAAAGATGGAAGGCGAAACGGATGTCTATGAAAAACTGCTGACTGCTTATGCCGAAGCAGGTGACTTACCCGACGATTACCAGTCGGTATTGAAATCTCATTTGACAGACAACAACAACGACAC
>JBNJFN010000315.1:0-4354 GCA_051746885.1 Bacteroidota bacterium
TCAGTGGCCAACGGCATTCAGCATGATGACAAACGCTATCCCTGCTGGAATCCGGTATTATTTCAATATCCCAACGGGCCTTTGACCTTGTTTTATAAGGTAGGACCCAGCCCCAGTGAATGGTGGGGTGTGCTGAAAACCTCCGATGATTATGGTAAAACCTGGTCACAGGGTTATCGCTTACCGGAAGATATTTTGGGTCCGATAAAAAACAAGCCGGTGCTCATGGATGACGGCAGGCTAATTTGTCCGTCAAGCACTGAACATCAAGGATGGCGGGTGCACTTTGAGATCACGGAAGATCTCGGAAAATCCTGGGAATTTGTAGGTCCGATCAACGATGCCAGCCAATACAACGTCATTCAGCCCAGCATATTAAAACATGGAGGGGATACGCTTCAGATTCTTTGCCGGAGCAAAGAGAACCGGGTTGTCTCAAGCTGGTCATATGACGGGGGTTATCAATGGACAGGTCTGAAGCCGACGGATCTTCCCAACCCCAATTCGGGCACCGATGCGGTTACCCTTGATAGTGGAGTTCAGCTATTGGTTTATAACCACTCAGAAAGAGAGGAAGGGGAGTGGGGCGGACCCAGAACTCCTTTGAATGTTGCCGTTTCCAAAGACGGGAAGAACTGGGAAAACATACTTACTTTGGAGGATGATCCCGGAGAGTATTCCTACCCGGCAGTGATCCAGGCATCCGATGGACAGGTGCACATCACATACACCTGGAAACGTGAACGGATTAAGCATGTGGTTCTGGATGCAGAAGAGATCAATGACTTAATGAACTAGAAGTTTGGGCGTTTGTTGGTTTGGCGGAAATTTGACGGGAGTTTGAAATTAGTTGGCAGTGGGCAAAAAGCAGGCAAAATAATGTATAGCAAAATGAATACAAGCGGGAGGAAATAAATAACAGTACAAACACCATACTTAAATTTCCAGCCTTAAGGGGCGGCCTTGCTAAAAATAGCTACTCATTGCGAGACTCGGAGTCCTTATTGATTTCCCGGGTAGTTCGCTTGGCTCTATGAGCATCGATTTTAGATTTTTGTGAGCCATTATTGACTCAATCCGAATCATTTTTGCGTTTACACTCATAAAAAAACACCCAAAGTGCACCAATGCTGCTTTGGGTGTTTTTTTTATCATCAATGTATATGAATTATTTTCTTCAGGCCTGTGACTTTTGTCTGCTTACCAGTCTCCTGATCCCCCATATGATGAGCCGTATGATGCCCTGTATTATATATAATACAATGGCAAAAAGCAATACATAGTGGAGTGCAGACACTACCTCAATCCAGTCGGTATTGTAAGCCATTATTGAGATGATATTGGCTATAAATGAAGCTATCAGAAGAATGATAAAAATAGTGAGCTCTCTTTTTTTTGCTTTGGCTGATATAACAGAATCTTTCATATAGTCTAATTTTTATGTGTTAAATTGATCCAGTACCTTCAGTTTTTCTTTGGGCCAGTAAACCACTTCGTTGTTCATCATAGCCTCATCGCCCATAAGTGAAGCTATAGTAGCATTAAGGTATTCTTCTGCCAACCCCGGTACTACCTTATTTTTTCTTACGCTTTCCAGAAATGCTTCGTTCTGTAGCTGTGTGGAATTTGGAAGCGGATATTCATCTACGAAATATTCACCGGATAGATCTGCTGCACTTTCCGGAACCCATGTTTTACCGCCTAAGGGTACGTTGTCAAAGATCTGATGTTCCATGTCGTTGATCATCTGCAATATTCCCGGTGCCGGTGGTGGGGATTCATAGAAATATTTCCCGTTCTCCAGTTCAAAGGTGCCCTTCGGGCCCATGATTTGTTCCTCCAGGCTATAATGTTTGTTGCTTGTAAGAGAATCGTATATAACCGGAATTCCGCCGGGGTATTGATATACCAGGTTTACATTGTCGAACACTTCACGCCCGTCGTACCAGTGATTAATGCTCCCTGCGCCACTTACGAATTCCGGAACTTTGTCCATAAACCAGTTGGCTACGTGAATCTGATGTGAGGCCAGTTCTGTCATCAGCCCCCTGGAGTATTTCCTGTAAAGCCGGTGGTTGATCTTATGCTCAAGCGTCGGATATTGTGAATCAAGTTCCCAGTTGGGATGATCGGGAAAATTATTCTCCGGTACCGGTCTGCGCCAGTCGTTGTTGCGATGCCACCATGCCCGTATCTGGGTGATCTTTGGGAAGAAACCATTGTCAACCATCTCTTTTGCCTTAAGATACTTGATGTCAAACTTCCTTTGATGACCTACATACAGTATATTTCCCGTTTCCTTCTGCGCTTTAACCATGGCGATGCTGTCGTCAATAGTTTCCGCCATACTTTTTTCGCAGAGCACATGACAGCCGCTCTTAAGGGCATCAATGGTGATATGCGCATGCTCATGCAGGGGTGTGGCTATGATCACTGCATCGGGTTTGTTCTTTTCCAGTAGTTCCCTGTAATCCCAGTAAGCCTCAGCCTTACCGTCAGTTAATTCTTTTGCACGGTCGTAATTTGGGGGATAATTGTCACAAACCGCCGTAATCTCAACATTGGGAATGTTGTTTAAAACCAACACGTGGTATCTGCCACGACTGCCAACTCCAATGACTCCAAGACGAATACGGTCATTGGCTGAACCCTCCTTATTCTGTAATGATTCTGAGAAGGAAATTCCTGGTGCTGCTGTCATGAGCAGTCCGGAACCTGCAAATAAAGAAAGTTTCTTTAAAAAATCCCTTCTTGATTGTAATTTGTCTTCTTCCATAACTTTATTGTTGTATTTTCTTGTTAGTAAATCGTTTTTGTTTTGTTTTTTCGTACGGAATATTTTCTGATTTGTTATACCATTCTTTTACATAAGGCTGATTGTTTTCATATATGATCTCGGTCGCCTTTTCCGGTTCAAGGTTTTTTATTATTTGTTTTTTATTTTCATCACTGGCCAGCAGAAGTGCTGTGGACAAAATTTCTGCATCTACCGGTGACTTTGAAACTACAGAAGTGGTGCTGACTTTATCCGGAGATTTTCCTGTTTTGGGATTGACAATGTCCCTTAGCTCTTCGGAAGTATTTCCAGAAGTAGAAAGGGAAACGTCCTTCAAGTTCAGAGAATAAACATTTTGTTGGTTGTCTGCAATATGCCTGATTCCGATTTTCCAGCAATCTCCGTATGGATGTTGCCCTTTGGCCAGCACACTGCTTTCACCAAAACTAATAAAGGCATTGGAGATGGATTGATTGTCCAGGATTCGGTCAATATGCTCGAGGGCCACGCCTTTCCCTATTCCTCCAAGATCAATTTGCATGCCTTTTTTTTCAAGATATGCTGTCTGGTTTTCCCGATCGAGCTTCATTTTATCAATTCCGGTAAGTTCGCGGGCTTTATGAACAATTTCTTCATTTTGTTGATTATTTAAAGACAGTGCCTGTATTAGAGGGAGGGCAGTAATATCAAATAAGCCGTTGGTGAGTTTTTGATATTGGCAGCTCATGGATAGTAAGGAGAATAATTCGTCCGTTATTTCAACCGGCTGGATGCCTGCAGAAGCATTAATGTGGGAAATAAGGCTATCCTCATCGAATCGGGATAAGACCGATTCCAGCCTGTTGGTCTCATTGAAAATAGATTGGAATACAGAATGGGCAAATCGCCGCTCCAGTCCCCAAAAAATGAGATCCATCCGCGTGCCCATGGTAAAAAAGTTATTATGATATAAGTCTACAGACATCGTAGTATTCCAATTTATTTCGGATGATAATCATTATCTCCTCTTTATATAACTAGTTTATTTGTTTTTCATTATATGTTGCTACCAGTTGATCAATGGCATTTTTTCCCAATGCATTTTTATGTACTATCATACGATAACGAAGTGTTAAAGGCTGGGATTGTGGAACAGGTTCAGGTTTTCTCCCCGGATATACAGGATTCTGCATGCTACCCTTATCCCTGATGATCCATTCAGGGGGAAAATCAGGATTGGAAGGATGGGCAAGAACCAGGATACCGCCGGAATGATCTGGTTTGGTAAATGCGCCGGTGAAATCCATCCATGGACTTGCCGAAACAGCGGTATTTTTAGGTTCTGCTTGTCCATATTCTGCCGTAAATGTTATATTCTCAGGTAATTTGATTCTTAAGGAAAAACCGCCATAACCCTTTTCATTATCCGATCCGCCGATGTAGAGTTGGTCCTGCAAAGCATGAATCCTTATGGTAAAATCGATGGCCCTTTTTCCATTTTTTTTTGGGTGAATGGCAATGGAAGTTTCTTCTTTTGCAAAAGCCTTTTTGTTTTCTTCTTTGTCTTTAAAATCTGGTGATTTCCAATATACAACAGGT
>JBNJFN010000316.1:0-2056 GCA_051746885.1 Bacteroidota bacterium
TAAAAAAACAAAATTTTTAGAAGTGATAGCATATTTCGGTATGGCTTGGCTTCCTTTAAAATAGGCGTCGGGAGAAGAATTGAGTAAATTATGAAATTCCGGCATAAAGCTGAATTTAACTGATACTAGATAAAGAAATAATATCGTATAAGTTAAGTAAAAATTTTTTTATTTACCGGGAGCGTCGTAATTTTGTGCTTCGAATAATTCAGAAATTAAATATTACAGGGGGAATTATGATCAGTGACATACTGAAAGAGCGTATTATGGTCCTTGACGGGGCCATGGGTACCATGATCCAGAATTATAACCTTTCCGAGGAAGATTACCGTGGAAAGCGTTTTGCCGATATTGTACAGCAGGTGAAAGGCAACCACGACCTGCTTTCTATCACCAAACCAGAGGTGATTACCGAGATATACCATGCCTTTTTTGAAGCGGGTGCTGATTTTGCCACCACCAACTCGTTCAATTCAACCCGCATTTCTATGGCGGATTATCAGATGGAGGATCTGGTGCACGAGCTGAATGTAAAATCAGCACAACTGGCAAGAAAAGCAGCCGATGAATTTACCGCAAAAACTCCGGATAAACCCAGATTTGCACTGGGTACGCTCGGGCCTACCAATAAAACAGGTTCCGTATCTCCCGATGTGAACCAACCTGCCTACAGGGCTGTTACTTTTGATGATTTAAAAAATGCTTATTACGAACAGGTTGGAGGGTTGGTTGAAGGCGGCGTGGATGTACTGATAATTGAAACAATATTCGACACCCTGAATGCCAAGGCAGCACTCTATGCCATACAAGATTATAATGAAAAAAATGGCACAGATATACCCGTCATGGTTTCCGGCACCATTACAGATGCCAGCGGCAGGACCTTTTCCGGTCAGATGCTGGAAGCATTTTATAACTCCATGTCACATGTCAATCTGTTCAGCATCGGACTGAACTGTTCATTTGGTGCAGAGCAGTTGAAAGGGCCTATAGCCCAGCTTTCCAAAATGTCTCAGTTTCCGGTGAGCGCCCATCCGAATGCGGGTTTACCTGATGAATTTGGCAACTACAATCAGTCGGCTCAGGAAATGAGGAAACATGTCGGAGATTACATGAAAGATGGACTGATTAATATTATAGGAGGATGCTGCGGTTCCAATCCCCAGCATATTAAAGAGATCGCGGAAGAGGCGGCCCGGCATAAGCCAAGAAAGATACCTGATATAGAAAGGGCCACCCGTTTGTCTGGCCTTGAAGCTGTAACGATCACCCCTGACAGAAATTTTGTAAACATCGGAGAACGAACCAATGTGGCTGGCTCCAAAAAGTTTGCCCGTCTGGTGAGAGAAGGGGATTTTGAAAAGGCTTTGTCTGTTGCCAGGAGCCAGGTAGAAAACGGCGCCCAGATCATCGATGTGTGTATGGACGATGCCATGCTGGATTCTACCGAGATGATGCGTCATTTCCTGAATCTTATTGCTTCGGAACCCGATGCGGCAAAGGCACCTGTTATGATTGATTCTTCCAAATGGGAGGTCATAGAGGAAGGGTTGAAATGCACACAGGGCAAATCCCTGGTCAACTCAATCAACCTGAAAGACGGAGAAGAAAAGTTTATTGAACAAGCCCGAAAAATCAAGAAATATGGAGCAGCAACCGTGGTGATGCTTTTTGACGAGCAGGGCCAGGCCGTGGATTTTGAGCATAAAACCCAGGTGGCCAAACGAGCATATAAGATATTGACTGAAAAGGTAGGTTTTCCTCCTGAAGATATTGTTTTCGATGCCAACGTGCTTACCGTGGCCACCGGTATGGAGGAGCACAACAACTATGCGGTTGAATTCATCAAAGCCACTGAATGGATCAAGGAGAATCTCCCCTATGCCAAGGTGAGTGGAGGAGTGAGTAACCTATCCTTCTCCTTCCGGGGAAATAACGTGGTGCGCGAAGCCATGCATTCGGTATTTCTTTATCATGCCATACATGCAGGTATGGATATGGGTATTGTCAATCCGCAAATGGTACAGGTTTATGATGAAATACCTCCTGATCTGCG
>JBNJFN010000316.1:2156-4353 GCA_051746885.1 Bacteroidota bacterium
CTTTCCTGTAACAATTACGAGGTGATTGATCTGGGTACCATGATACCCACGGAACAGATCATTGAAGAGGTGAAATCTCAAAAACCGGACATTCTCGGATTAAGTGGTTTGATTACTCCTTCCCTTGATGAAATGGTCAATGTAGCTGCCGAACTGGAGCGTGAGGGATTGTCCGTCCCGGTGATGGTTGGAGGCGCCACCACTTCAAAAGCTCATACGGCCGTTAAAATAGCCCCGGAATACAATGCCCCCGTGGTTCATGTAAAAGATGCCTCTCAGAGCGTGGGTATTGTAGATAAACTGATATCTCCGAAAAGCAGGGAAGAATTTGAGAGGCAGCTTCAGGAGGAGCAGCAGTCGCAACGGGAAAGACACCTGGGCAGAAAAAAACCGGAAAGTGCCTATCTTTCACTTGAAGAGGCCAGAAAGAACAAGCCTGATATTGACTGGGATTCCTGGCAGCCTGTGAAACCTGCTTTTCTGGGTGAAAAAAGCTTCAACAACTACAACGTGGAGGAGATCTCCCGGTATATCGACTGGACCTTCTTCTTTTATTCATGGGAAATTCGCGGTAAATATCCCAATATACTGGATGATCCTAAAAAAGGGGAGGAGGCCCGAAAACTTTATGATGACGGGCAGAAAATGCTGCGGCAAATACTGGATAACAACATGGTGGAAGCCAATGCAGTGATCGGATTTTATCCGGTAAACAGCATTGGGGACGATATTGAGATTTACTGGGATGAAAATATGAGTAGCGACGCCATTGGTAGAGACGCCATGCATGGCGTCTCTACCAATGGCTCCTCTACTGTGCAAAAGCTTTGCTTCTTACGCAATCAAACCATCAAAAAAGAAGGGCCCAACATGTGCCTGGCTGATTTTGTGATGCCCAAAGAGAAAAAGGTAGTGGACTATATTGGTTCGTTCTTTGCCACGGCAGGCTTGGGAGTGGATGAATGGGCAGAAAAGTTCGAAAAGGAAAACGATGATTACAGCGCAGTGATGCTGAAGGTGCTGGCTCAGCGACTTGCGGAGGCCTTTACGGAATTGCTGCATGAAAAGGTAAGAAAAGAACTATGGGGGTATGCTCCTGATGAAAATTATTCCCCTCAGGAGCTAATCAAAGAGAAATACCAGGGCATCCGTCCGGCATTCGGGTATCCTTCCATGCCCGATCATACCCAGAAGAAACCGGTCTATGACATGATGGATGTGGAAAAACATACCAAGATCAAACTCACCGACAGTTATATGATGATACCGGAAGCTTCGGTGAGCGGATTGTATTTTGCCCATCCGCAGTCCAGATATTTCAATGTACAGAAGATACTGGAAGATCAGGTACAGGATTATTCCCGCCGCACGGGGATGAGCGTTGACGAAGTCAGGAAATGGTTGTCGGAGAATCTGGCTTAACTACCGGCTAAGCGGTTCCAAACCGCTTAGCCGGTAGTTAAGGCTTCTGCCAACCCCTGCCACCGGCTTAGCGGTTCCAAACCGCTTAGCCGGTTTTTCCGCGGACATTTTTTACCTTGTCTGACTACCCAAATGGGTTTGTTTTTGCCAGCCACCGGCTTAGGAGCTCTCAGATGCTTAGCCGGTATCCACACACCTAGAGGTTTCTGCCAGCCCCCCGCTTAGCGGTTCTAAACCGCTTAGCGGGGGGAGTCACAGTTACCAGATATTGCTTAAAAGATCCTCATTCAGTGCACTTGAAGATTGTTCGTAGAAGTTTTCCTTGTCGTAATTGATCCATTCATGAGCCAGTTGCTGGTTAATCAGAGGATCTTCACTGTTGTTGAGATACTCTCTAAATGATGAAAATTCCCAATCTTCCAACCTATCAACCAAACCGGCCCGTAAAGGATTTTGATGGATATATTGAAAACACACCATGGCATAGGGCAGGTAATAATGATTCAGCATTTTGGCTTCCGTTTGATGCGCCCAGAGTGAACCTTTTGTACCATACCGTTTATTGTAAGCCTGCGTATAGGAACTTAACAGCATGCCCCAGCTTTTGGATAGTTGTTGTGTGTATGGCCTGTGTTTCTCCTCAATGTATCGAACGGACCGCTCATCGGCCTGCACAATAAAATGAAAATGGTTGGGCATCAAGCACCAGGCAAAAATTTCACAGTATGGTTGTATGTGCTTTTTGACTTTGTTGATAAAGAACAAATAATTGTCT
>JBNJFN010000317.1:0-4343 GCA_051746885.1 Bacteroidota bacterium
GCTTAAGAAGGCACTTGTGGATAAAGATCCTGAAGTGAAACTGCCTATGACCACTTCCTGTTCACCCGGATGGATCAAATTTATTGAGCATACGTATCCCGAGTATTTGGACAACGTTTCAACATGTAAGTCACCCCAGCAGATGTTCGGTGCTTTGGCAAAAACTTACTATGCGCAGAAGAAAAACCTTGATCCGGATAATGTGGTTTCCGTATCGATAATGCCGTGTACGGCTAAGAAATACGAGGCCGACCGTCCGGAAATGAGAGATAGTGGCCATAAGGATGTAGATTATGTGTTGACCACACGGGAAGTGGCTATGATGATTCGCCAGGCAGGAGTGAATTTTCTTAATCTTCCTGATTCACGATACGACAGCATTATGGGTGAATCCTCCGGTGCAGGAGTTATATTCGGGGCTACCGGTGGAGTGATGGAAGCAGCATTACGTACTGCCTACGAAATCGTTACTGGTAAGGAAGTGCCATTCAATAACCTGAACATTACTCCCGTACGTGGAATGGAAGGTGTGCGGGAAGCTTCTATAGTGATTGAAGGAGCTAAAGATGACTGGAAGTTCCTTGAAGGAGCTGAATTGAAAACAGTTGTTGCTCATGGACTTACCAATGCAGAAAAGGTAATGCAAAAAGTAAAAGAAGGCAAAGCCGACTGGCATTTTATTGAAATCATGGCCTGTCCTGGCGGATGTCTTGGTGGTGGCGGTCAACCTATACCAACCACACCGGAGATCAGGCAGAAACGTGCTGAGGCCATTTACGAAGAGGATGCCAATATGTCGATCCGTAAGTCGCATGAGAATCCCGAAATCCAGGCAATATACAAAGAGTTTCTGGGTGAACCTTTGGGTGAAAAGTCACATCACCTGCTGCATACGCACTACAAGCAACGTCAGCGCTACTAGTCAGATATAGATCATATTTAATGAGGGTACAATGGCAGGGTAATGATAGAGAAGGGAAACTTCTAAAGCATTACCCTGCCATTTTTTATCCGGATTGAAGGTTTTTTGAATAAAAGATTAATTCCCATAGAAAAAGAGATGCCGGATGAACTCAGTAACATTGCCGATATGAAAATCCCAATATGTTAGGATTGTTGAATAGGGGATATTCTTTTATATTTGCAGGTTGAATTTTTTCGGATTAAAACGATGTACTCCTTCAGAGTGAGAAGACATATCATTTCATTATTGCTAATCCCGTTTATTGTTGGGATTGGTATAAATTATATAGAAAACGCGCATTACCACAAATTACCGGATGGCGAAGTTGTTCAACATGCCCATCCGTATGAAAAAGATACCAGTACCCACGATTCACCCTTCCAGAAGCATCATCACACTTCATTTGAATATTTCCTTTTTGGCCAGCTCACCCATGAACCTTATCTGCCTGTAAGTGAACTTGCCTTTTTAAACATTCCTTTTACAGATGGTGAAATTATACAACCCTTATATCTCGTTCATGATGTTGACTCATGGATATCTCTTTATTCTTCACCCCGCGGACCTCCTTGTATAGAATTTCATTAATACTCAGGCTTGCTTTTAAAATTTTAAAGCCATGCTATTGGGTCTATGGAGTTGCCTCATAGCATAAACTTTCCATACTGAAAACTTTAATAATGAATATCAGACAGGTTTTTAAGTACTGATTGAGATTAGGATAATTGCTAAAGAATGGATTTGCCGGGTTTAATGCGGATGATTTCCACATCAGTATTTTAAAAGGCTGTTTTAAAAATATCAATATATTTATGTATTCACATCATAAAAAAACAACGATTATTATACTAATCTTAATGTTCCTTATGTTAGGACATAACATGAAATCTCACGATAATATTCCTGAGCAACAGAGGCCCGCCAAAATACAGGGTACCGTTACATGTAAGGGAGAACCGGTATCCTCCGTTAATATTCTTATTAAGGGCACACATATTGGCACCATGACCAATCCCAGGGGTCGATTTAATTTAAAACAGGTGCCAACAGGCGAACATACTTTGATAATAAAAGGCCTCGGTTACAAAACGAAAGAAATAACTGTAAACGTAGAAGCCGGTGAACACGTAAAACGCTCCATTCAGCTCCGGGAAGATGCTTTGCAGATGGATGATGTTGTGGTTACCGCTACGCGTACGGAACATTATGTAAAGCAGGTGCCGGTTAAAACGGAAGTCATTCCGGCACAACAGATTGAAACGCAAAATGCCGGTAATCTCTTTCAGGCATTAGAGGGTATACCGGGAATTCAGGTACAAGAACAATGTCAGTTTTGTAATTTTACTTCGGTACGTATGCAGGGGCTTGAATCGCAGTATTCCCAGATCCTTATAAATGGTTTGCCTGTTTATTCAGGACTGGCTTCTGTATATGGATTGCAACAATTGAGCACTCCGAATATTGAGCGTATAGAAATTGTAAAAGGAGCAGGTTCGGCCCTTTATGGTAGCAGTGCCATAGCCGGAGCAATCAATCTCATAACCAAAAAGCCTGCTTTCGAACCCATAACAACAATCAATATGCAATTGGGAAAATACAATACCAATATGTATCAGGTGACCTCTTCGCTTCGAAATGAAAAAGGAAATGTCGGCGCCGTTGTATATGCACAAAGAAACACCGGTGATCCGGTGGATTATACCCGGGAAGGTTCGCCTGTGAAACAAAAAGACGGGATTTCGGACAGGGTATCGCAGAATCTTACAAATGGCGGTACCAGTGTTTTTGTTGAAGATATATTTTCTCAAGAAGACCGGCTCACTTTCCGCGGTCAGTTTTTAACTGAATTGCGCCGGGGAGGAGAACTTACCAATGATCAATTTAAAAACCCGTTTTCCGAACAAAGTGAACGAATCATTACAAACCGGTATTTAGGGGAATTATCCTATGAGACCACATTTAATGATTCATCGAATCTGGAAGTCGGTGCAGCCTATGTGCGGCATAAACGGAATGCTACAAATGATGCGTATCTTACAGATTATACTTCCATTCACCAAACTACGCCGCCTGTTTCTGAATTAATGCCTTATCTGGCAGATGAACATACTTTCAGCAGTATCGCAATGTATGATAAAACCCTTGGCAGCCACCACCTCCTCGCTGGTATTCAGTTTTCGAACAGTACTTTTAATGAATCGGGCAAATATTTGGTACTTGATGATGCTTCAGAGCATTTTGGTACAAGTTTCTCCTCGTTGAGTGACAAACAGTACTCCGATTATGGGGTTTTTATTCAGGATGAGTTGACAATATCTTCCGATTTACAGATCGTGCCGGGTATTCGGTATGACTATTATACAGCCCGTGAAACCTATACAAGTGAAGGTGCTTTAAACAATCAGTTTCCCCGCGTTACCTATCAAACCTCCAGCTTAAACCCACGCCTGGCAATAAAATATGATTTTTCCCGGCTTTTTTCTCTCAGGTTCAGTTCGGGTACCGGTTTTAGACCTCCGGCTGAGTTTTCGGAAGATCTGCATCTTTGTAGCGGATCTCCCCGTATCTGGAAATCTTCTCGCTTAAATCCCGAACGGGGGCTGAGCTTTAATCTGTCGGGAGATTATTATGGGGAACAGGTCAGGTTAGGAGCCAGCATATTCCGAACAAATCTGTACAATAAAATTGACTTTATTGGAGCCGATCAGGAAATCAGAGCAAAAGGATACAATTATCAATGGGAAAATATTGGAGATGCCTATGTTCAGGGATTGGAACTTTCAGGGAGAGCAGAATTAACAGAGGATCTGACTGTAAATGGAAATTTTACCGTTAACCAGGGAATTTATAGATATGCCCGGGAAGAATGGCAAGATTCCGAGTATGAAGAGGAAAGCAAATATATTTCTAAGTTTCCCCTTCATGCGGGCCATTTGAATATGCAATATTCTCCCGGTAACTGGAAATTATCTTTGGAGGCTAATTATAAAGGCCCGATGTATATTGATTATTATCAGGATGAATCAATACCGGCTAAAATCAAAAAGACCAACCCCTATGTTTTATTTGATGCACGGATTTCCAAATCTTTCAGAAATTTTACACTATTTTCAGAAGTGGAGAATTTAACGGATTTTGTACAGCCCGAAAGGCATCTTGATGATGCTGCATTTATTTATGCACCGCTTATCGGGAGAATGTACCATGCCGGAATTAAGTTAAAATTGAAGCATTAACGGATAATGCTGTTCTTTTTATTTTATATTGCTTAATTTAATTCAACAAAACTTTGCTAAAAAGACAAAATTTTAGAGGGTAATAGCATATTGTTGTTCACCAAATTTTGACAGCTATATTATTGTTCCTTGAGATTACCCTT
>JBNJFN010000318.1:0-4334 GCA_051746885.1 Bacteroidota bacterium
AATAAATGCCAATAACAGATTGATCTGGGGTCAGGTTTTCCTCTGGCCTGAAGGATTTTTAACAAACCATATAAGGTATGCACTGTGGGATGATTGCCAAATTTTTGAAACCTGGGAGGATTATCATAAATTTAAAAAGGCAATTGGCGATTTTTATAAGGTATGGAAAGAAACTGCCGTGGATTTACCAGTTAAATATAGATAGAATACAAAAACTCAGAGAAGAAAGTCTGAATGCTATTAACAGAATATCAACAGAAAGGGCGTTGTTGGTTACGGAATTTTACAAAAGTAACCAGGCACAGGAAGTTCCCATTCTACAGGAAGAACTGAAAAATAATAAACTGACCCAAGAACAAGCCAAAGATTATAATGCGGGAGGAGCCAAATACAATACAAGCTACGCAGAGGGAGTAGGGCTTGGCAGTATCACTGAGAATCTGACCTCCATCCGTTACAATGTTTTCGATGAGAAAAAAATATCCATGAAAGATTCAATGGACGCTCTGGAGATTAATTTTGAAGGCCATGAAGAACTGAGACATGATCTGATCTGTGAAACTTCAAAATATGGCAATGATGATGGTTATACTGATCGCCATGCCGTAGAAGTGCTCAATGCCTTTTTAAATCCTATAAACGGCAAGGATACTGCACGGGGCGGAAAATACCGGATCAATTTATTGCCTACTACTAGTCACGTATATTTTGAAAGCGTAATCAATGCTATGCCCGACGGTCGGAAGGCTTCGGAACCTCTATCGGAAAGGATCAGCCCGGTACAGGGTGCCGACAGAAAAGGCCCTACCGCCCTAGTGAAAGCCATAGCTAAAATTGATCATATTAAAACCGGAGACTCTCTCCTGAATATGAAGTTTAGCCCTTCTTTCTTTAAAGATGAACAAGGAATCAGTAAATTTGCGAGCCTTATCCGGAGTTACTCCCGCATGGACGGACATCACAAACGGTTCAATGTAGCAGATGCCGACACATTGAGAGAAGTACAGAAACATCCGGAAAAATACGCTGACCTGATTGTCCGCGTAGCAGGCTATTCAGATTCTTCCAACGATTTTGGAGAAGATCTGCAAAATGAAATCATCAAACGCACGGAGCATGAAACAATGTAATATTATTCATGAACTAATAAACATTTCTTCTTAATATACAAAACCAATATGTTTACTAAAGAAACTTACTTACAACGCAGAGATTCCTTAAGAAAACAATTCAGTCACGGAATCCTTTTGTTTTTAGGCAATGATGAAAGCCCGATGAATTATGGGGATAATCCCTTTCATTTTCGGCAGGACAGTACATTTCTATACTACTTCCAGCTTGATAAGCCTGAATTATACGCTATTATGGATATAGATGAGGGAAAAGATTATATTTTCGGGGAAGATTTTACTGTGGAAGATTTTGTTTGGATGGGCTATCAATCCCCTATTGCTGAACAAAGTAAAGTGGCCGGGATCGAACATACAGGAAATCTTAAGGATCTTGCTGAAAGATTGGGAAAAGCCAAAAAGCAGGGAAGACCTATACGATTTTTACCCCCTTACCGTCCTGAGCACCAATTGAAACTTTTTCGGCTGCTTGGTATTCCTCCGGAACAGGCTTCAGAAAAAGCTTCTGTAGAAATGATCAAAAACGTGGGGGAACAACGTATCATTAAATCCGATGAAGAAATTACCGAACTTGAGAAAGCTGTTAATATTAGTGTGGATATGCATCTGGCAGCCTTGCACATTGCTGTACCGGGAATGAAGGAATACGAGGTGATGGCTAAGATACATGAAGTTGCCCTTGAAAATGGAGGTAACCTTTCTTTTCCCATAATTGCCACCACACAAGGCGAATATCTCCATAACCACTATCATGGCAACACAATTAAAAGCGGCGACATTTTCCTGGTTGACGCCGGAGCTGAAACTCCGTGGCATTATGCCGGGGATCTGTCCACGACTTTTCCGGTGGATAATCAGTTTACCGAGATTCAAAAAGACATTTTTCAGGTAGCCTTTAAGGCACATGAAAGAGCTTTACAGGCTCTGCAGCCTGGAAGAAATTTCAAAGAAGTACATACGGAAGCAGCTTTAAATATTGCCGAAGGGATGAAATCCATGGGGTTTATGAAAGGTAATGTGGAGAATGCAGTGGAATCAGGCGCACATGCACTATTTTTCCCTTGCGGGCTTGGACATTTGCTCGGGCTCGATGCCCACGATATGGAGAATTTGGGAGAATATTACATTGGATACCTGGAACAGCCAAAAAGTAAGCAATTCGGATTAAAATCCCTCAGGCTTGCACGTGAACTCAAACCGGGATTTGTGATTACTATTGAACCCGGAGTTTATTTCAGCCCTCAGTTAATAGACGACTGGAAAGCGGCTGGGAAAAATGCTGAATTCATTAATTATGATAAGGTAGAAAAATACAAGAATTTTGGCGGAATGCGAAACGAAGAAAATGTACTAATCACTAATGACAGCTATCGTATCCTTGGTAAACAGAAACCAAAGACCATAGAGCAGGTGGAAAAAGAAAGAATTATTCGGTCGAAGACATCAAAATTGTCCTGAACAGTAAGAATTATGGCATCAGCGAAAAGACCATTTACAACATACTCCATGAAGAGGGTTTTTCCAGGCTTCCAAGACGCTTAAAATCTCAAAAGCAAAAACTTGTAAAATACATATCTAAATCAAATCGGAAAATACTAAGATGAAATATTTCAATCTTCTTCAATTTCCTTTATATCTCCCCAATAACTGATCGATTGGCGGTTATTGGGTATTATATGCAATGTGGCCGAGCCACTCTTGGAAACATTAAGGGAACAAATATACAGAATATTGTCTCCGTGAATTCTGAATTTAACCGATATCCTTTCCTTGTCCTCCTTAACTTCGCGGGAATATTCCTGCATCTTACCATCAAAACTTATACCCCCATTACCGCCATATCTCACATTGGAATAAGCCACACCATAGTACGGCAGATGGGCTTTTGCAGTGGTATCTGTAACCTTTAACGTATAGGTTGTAGTAAGCATTTTTGAAGCTCCTGATTGTGGCAGCATCCTGTCTGCCTCAAACATATATTTTCCGGATGACACAAGTTCCTTCATCTCTGTAAACTCTTCGGTTCCCTGTTTGCTGCTTTGGGTTCGAACATCCTGGGCTGCAAACAAAAGAATAGTAAAAATGAGGAATATAGGATTTTTTATGATTAAAGATTTCATATCGCTTGCCTTTTAAGGAATAATAAAACCATTTTTTTTAACAACAACTAATTGAATAAGTTCGATTTCTTTATCTTAAAACGTCCTGCGGTTCGAATTTATTTCTATACACGGGTTTCATCATTGCTTCCTGCGCACCTGTCCCATGACATTGCCGGATGTGAGGGCTATGAATGGATTAATAGGAAAACCCGACTGCCGCAATGCTTTTGCTGTCCATACATTGCAGGTTCGGGTGCCCCAAAAGGTGATGTTTGAAAGATAAAAATAACTCATCCCTACCCGCCTTTCCCTGAGTGGTACAAGATTACCCAGGGAATCGCGGGCGAAAGATTCATGGATATAATCGATCATTGAATAGAAGCCCCGGCGGGACAATTCAATCGCTTCCACCTCTTTTCGCTCAAAATACCAGTCAGACAAGTCGGGATACCCGTTAACCTGGATCACAGATTTGGTTGGAAGAAGCGCAGCCCGCAATGCCAGACCGACGGTACCCTCATCGGCCATAAAGAATTCTTTATCTCCCCAACTGATGTTAAGATATTCGGCCTTTGAAAAATTTCCCGTCAAATCGGGCAGTAATGTATCCACAGAATTCTTCTTCATAAGAATACCGCTATGCCAGCTTCTTTTGATAATATAAACGGTAACATTATTACTCCTTCCTTCAGACGGAGGATATAATCCTTCTTTGGGCGCAAAGCAGCCGCTTAGAAGTACTGCACCCATTAAAAGGAAACCCGGGACAATATGTAAGCCACTTCTCATTGGTCTGTTGGCTTCGAACTTCAATTGATTTCCTCGAAAAATTTTGTACTGCCTTCCTGATTCAGATTCCCCCGCTTATATTTGTGTCAAATGACAAAGTATGACCACTGAATGATGATTTTATAATCCTGCTCTCTGCAGCTTCTTCGTTTGTTTGCCAACTGCTCATTGCTCCCGCAGAATGCGGGACCAACTATTCCATATATCTTTTTCCCTTTAATTTGGCTCTGCAATATAGTAAGCTGCCTACTAATTCCTAATCCTCTGCTTTAAACTCCGGATAAAGCTCATCTCTGACCCACTTAAATTCAGG
>JBNJFN010000319.1:0-4320 GCA_051746885.1 Bacteroidota bacterium
TCAGAACCGTGGATTCACAATGTTGTTGTACATCGAACCGAAGGTATAGCTGATGCCGAAACGTGTAAAATAGTCGTAGTCGGTAGCAAGTTCCTGCTGCCGGGTGAGAATCTCTTCCGTAGAGGCCTCTCCTTTGGGCAGGGACAACTGATCGTGAATCAATGAGGCACCGCCATAAAAGTAAACATTCAACCCTTTAACAACATTCACATTCACAGAAGAACGGAAACTTACCCTGTTTTTCGAAAAATCATGGAAATAGTTTGACAAATCAACAGAAAAATCAACAGAACCCCATTTTTGCTTGATTTCGTAATCTATTGATAAGGTATGGTTATAAAGATCCTCCCGCATTTTGTTGAAGATGGTCGTATCCTCATACCTGTTATATTCAAATTCCGGCCGGTATAAAAAGGTCAGTTGCCGGGTTGTAGATTCCGAATACGGAAAAACATTAAACTCTATTGCGGGGGAAGCACTATAGGCAATCTTGGTGTTTCGGTATCTTGATGAATACAGGCTGCCAAATCCTCCGATGGACCAATGTTGGGAAAGGCTCCATACGGAAAGGCCATCAAAGTCGTAAGTACGATGAATGCTGGTGATGGTTTCGCCGTTGACCTCGTAGATGTCTCTTTCGTAATCGGCATCGAAATCGAATTCCAGTTTAATGTCTTCGGTTACCTTGTTGGCTTCAATTCTTCCTCCAAAATCATAGCCTTCCCGGGATTCTTCACCACTCAGACGCCCGTCCGCAGAAAGCTCAAATATCCAGTAGTTCCATTTATCCTCTACCTTCTCTGTTTCAGCTTCCTTAGTATAATTAATATCCAGGTACTGCCAAAGAGGCGTTTTGATAAGATATGGAGTTAACCCAGATTTTAGGCCATGAAGGAGTTTTTCCCTGGTCTCTTCTTCACTTGACTTGGGTCCTACATTGAAGCGTAGTGTGTCTTGCAGATGGATATACCCGTTTTGGCCAAGCATGAACAGGGAATATCTTCTCCCTTCGTTTCCTGAATGTTCACTGGTTATCATGATATGCACATCTGCATCATTGCGGTCGCGCACATAATTCACATAATCAATTTCTCTCTTAATGTGATCTTCGTCACAGCGAAAATGGCAATCCAGAAAAACATTCGGTGCCTCTTCCTCCAGCGAATCTTGTTTTGTTGTATCCTGAAGACTGGCAGCCTTAGTTGCATTTCCTCCGATAAATAAAGTTAAGAGCGTAATGAAAATGCCTTTTACAATTAATCCGTTTGTTTTTGTGCTTCTTTTCAATTCCATAATGTTTTTCCTTTTTCTTTTTTTGTAATGCTGTTCAGGCTTAAATTATTTATTGACCCTTATGATAAAATATCTCTAAAAAATATTGCCTATTATTTCAGAGTTGCCGCAAACTCCGTTGAATCCTTTGATAATCCAGATAGTAAATAAATTTCAGAGAAAAACTGTTTATTTGAGGTGCGTTAAGCGTCTGATCCATGTTTCTTAGATAGCTGTCCGGTATATCCTCGGAGAAATTGTAGATGTTATTTTTCCACACCACAGACAGCTCGCTTCCGGGTGCAAATTGCCATAAATACTGAAGGTAAACGGTCAGGGCGTTGTAGTTCAAATCCTGTCCCGAACCATACCGGTCGTATCCATAAGGTACCCCTAAATCCCCACTTTCCTCAAGCGGATAAAAATTGGAATATTCTACGGTCCTCCAGTAGTGACGGATACGAAGATTGATCAGGTCTTTCGGACTGAACTTGAAGCTGCCTTCCAGTCTGTTTTCTATGGTTTTTACATTTCTTTTTCCGAAGGTGACGGACACATTGCCTTCCGAAGTTTCCTCATCTTCAACATAGCCCATGTCATTCATCTCTTTTTCGTATTCAAACTCATAATTCATTGAAAAGGCATCGCTGAACCGGAAGTTGGGAGAAATATCAAACCCGTATTCATGCTGATTCCATCTTGCAGCTTTTCCATAATCGATTCCTCCACGCAGGCTTACGTCCCTGGTGTCATCTGTTCCCATGAATGTAGAGATAGAAAAGCGCTGGGGTCTTTTAAATCTCCAGCCTTCCACTCTAGGCTCGAAGTAATCGTGGGATTCAGGCTGCCATTGAGCCATCAAACCTGTACTATAGTGGTTCATATAGGTAAGGTCAGTGAACAGCCTTAGCTCAAACTCCTCATATTTCCTGGGTTTATAGAGGCTGGAATATTCAATATCCAGGTTGCTGTGCCAGCTTCGGAATATGGAGAAAGGCTCAAATATGTTGTATTCCAGTTCCATTTGCTGGGAAAATTCATTGTTGCGCCTGTTATAACCCAGGTCATTGGGATCGTAAGTATCGGTTTGGGTTTTGTGGCCCAGCTCAAACTGAAAATTTCCTTTGGTCCGGGCAAAGGTAATGTCATAGGTATGACCGAATTGGTTGTTTGTCTTATATTTTTGGCTGACAGACCCTTTTCCCGAAATTTGGTAGGTATTGCTCTCATTGGCCAGTTGAAAAGCGGCACCTGTTACATTGCCGGTATAGTTTCCCCGTATATGATGAACATTGGTATTGATCAAGCTTACAAAAGAATTGTTCCTCAGGTTTTGATCGAACACCATCATGTTGTAATTGGTAAAGGGTTGGGTTCGAATATCACGAGATGCTTCTGTAACCGTATCAATCACAACGGCATTGGCTTCAGAGGTCATGGCATTCAACACACCAACTCCCAGGCCATTGTCTGTTCTTCCGGAAACTTTGGTGGCATTGACCATCCGGGTTTCCGAGGGGTTTTCTTTTATGGCTTCCTGCTCCTCCATTTGGGATTCAACTTCATCGATATTGTCCGGTCTTCCGCCTATGCGCCTTGAATAAAGCAAAGACTCACTTCCTCTTCCTCCAACAGAGCTATACTTGGTGAACAATTCAGTTCCTTCTGTAAAAAAAGGCCTTTTTTCCTCATATCGTTCTTCATAGGGAGTCAGGTTCAAAACGCGGTCTTCGGTAGGAACCTGGCCGAAATCGGGGATCAGCGTCATATCAAGTGTAAAACTCTCATTGATACCATATTTTAAATCCAGTCCGCCCCGTACATCATTGAGCCACCGGTTTTCCTCCGGATGGTTTTCAAGATAAGTGGAAAAATAAGGAGTAAAGGACAACCGCATGGGCGGATCAATTCCCCGGACACCGCTTAATTCTCCAGCCTGATTGACTATACCCTGCTGCTCTATGTCAATGGGATTCCAGGTATCCCATTCTTTATATCTTTTGACATTTCTGAAAAAGTGTACACCCCAGTTGCTTTTTAATTCGGAAGGGAATCTAAGCGTCGAATAAGGGATCATGATCTCTGCCACCCAACCGGAATCGGACACCCTTGTAGCACATCTCCATACGCCGTCCCAGTTGAAATCGGATTCTCTTCCAATATGTTTGGCATCTGATTTAACGCCGGAAGCAGATACGGTGAATTCCATCATGTTGATGCCATCATTAAAGGGATTGATTAAAAAGCTGAATTTATCCGCGTTCACTTCTTCCAAACCGCGTGCCCGCTTTAACCCCTCAAAATCTCTTTTTCCCAGTTCAGTAAGGATGCTGTCGGGATTGGGGTCATACATCTTCGCCCCAACATAAATTCCCTGGTCGTCATAAATGATCTTGACTTTTGTAGGGAATGAAGGTTCCCGGCCATTATAGGGTTCATATTGCGTGAAGTCAGTGGCCACAGGTGCTTTTTTCCATATCGGATCATCCAATATACCGTTTATTTCCGGAGGCTCTCCGTTTTTGACTGCATTCAACACCTTGTTTTCAGTGCTTTGAGCTGAAATGAAACGAGGAATAAGCATGACAAGAAAGAAAATATAAATAATGTACTTGATCCCTTTTTCTGACACCATAATTGACCGAATTTTTAAGTTCGGCTAAAACTAAAAAAAGAATCTATTGCAAATCTGTAGATCGCTCATTCAGGGAAAAACATCATTGTTAGGTTTGCTTGGTTTTTTAATATTTTTTACTAACTTTCAATGGCAAAACCTGATTAAGGCAATCGTTTGTAAAATTTTAAAATATTGACTATGCAAAGAAGAACCTTTCTTAAAAATGCGGCTGCAATATCTGCAGTGACCATGGTTTCACCGGCCGTTGCTTTCGGCTCTCGTACCAACTCAGCCATTCGGGTGGGAATCATAGGATGCGGAAACAGGGGAAGGGCTGTGCTCTCCTCGATGTCAGAACATACGAATACGAACATTGTGGCTATGGCTGATATTTTTGAAGACCAGTTGCAAAAAGCCAAAAGTAAATTTGA
>JBNJFN010000320.1:0-4320 GCA_051746885.1 Bacteroidota bacterium
AGCATACAATTCAGCTACGGTACCCCCGACAAAAACCATTTCATTAATTAACTCACCTAAACCATTTGCAACAATTTGTAGCTTATCAATATTAGTGCCTGACATGTTTTAGTCGTTTTTCTAATTCATCAATTGCAATTTTAATTTCTCTGGCCCTCCCGATTCTGATTGTATCAACTATTACCAGTAATTCATAAAACAGGTGGTCTTCTTTGTTAATTATTTGTGGTAAAGTTTTATACAAAGGTTCAATTGCCTGGCCCTTTTTATCTCCCTCACCATAGGGCCATACATATTCGTCCCCACCTGAAACAATATGCTCACTTATCGGGTAAGCAGAATGTGCAGTGGCAATTCCTCTTACTACTGCTCCAGGTTCAACAGGAAATACATATTTTAATCCATATATTAAAAACTCCTTAAAAGAATTCAGATTGACATTTCGTTTATTATTATCAATAAGACCGGCAATCTTACACCTGTTTAAAGCTTCTGATACTTCCGAGGTGCTAATGCTTATCGCGTTAGCAATATCGATAATACGCCAGTCTCTGTTTTGAATTGAAATAATCTTCAATAAAACTACAATATCCTGTGGTCGCATTCAATTATTTTTCTTAATAGCTTTTAAATTGTTTCGCGTTTCGCGAATCGCGATTCGCGTATTGCAAATATATATATTTATTTGTTAACTAAACATATTATTGTCAATTTATTGCATGAGGTATTGAGAGGGAGTATGTTTGAGTTTATGAAATGAAAAAGTAATATATATGGATTATGATTCAAAAATATTATAATATTTTGGGATTAGGTTTTGATAATAACCCTGACTTTGTAGGTGGGAGCTGATAAGATCTTTATAAGGCTTAAGGGCAGGAAAAATTTGAACATAGCATTTATTAATTATTTTTGTGGGTCACTGATCAGTGGAATGATGGATGAGAGGATAGTAAAATTTATCAGGGAACATCATGTTCTTACAATAGCCAGCTGCATGGATAACAGGCCATGGACGGCCAACTGTTTTTATGTCTATATGGAGGATGAGAACTGCTTTGTTTTCACCACCGATGATGATACAAGGCACGGTAAGGAGTTTGCTGCCAATCCCCTTGTTGCCGGCTCGGTGGTGCTGGAGACGGATGTAATAGGTAAGATAAGGGGACTGCAGTTTGAAGGCAGGGCGTCAAAGCCGGATGAGGCTTTTCTTAAAAAAGCTAAAAAAGCATACCTTAAGCGTTTTCCTGTGGCCATGCTGATGAAAACGAATATATGGGTGGTGAGGGTGAGTCATGCCAAGCTGACGGATAACAGGCTGGGATTTGGTAAGAAGCTTATATGGAATGAGGATGATTTTGGGTGATCTTTTGTTTGCTAATGTGTTTGACAGTGAGTTATTGTGTTCGATCGAAAGTTTCATGCGTTTGACAGTGAGTTAATGAGCAGGTATTAATAATATTTTTATTACATTGGTGCTTTATTTTTAATAGCAGTATCATGAAAAAGGCGGTACTCTTTGCGCTGATAGCATTTATCAGCATGTCTGTGTCCGGACAGCTGGTAAAACCTAACAGTCCCAAACCCTCGCTCGACGGTGGGTCGGGTTACATAACCATTAACGAGTTTGCTACCGGTTACGGCCTGGGCGGACACACAACACCATATTCAAAAGGTTATTTCGGTTTTACCTCATTGCATGGTTACCAGGCCAATGAGATTTTTCTTTTCGGTGCCGGCACGGGTCTCCTTTTCTATAATGACGGCCTGCTTATTCCCCTTTACCTTGATATGAGGGTCCGCCTGCGCTTTGCCGCGCTGATACCATACCTTTCAGGTGCCGGTGGCATGCTGCTTAACCCTTCTGACTTCAATGCTGGTACCCGTATGTTTATCCATCCTTCCGGCGGGGTTATGTACACTATAAATAAGAAACTGGCTGCCAGTGTGGGTGCTGGTTTGCAGATACAGATGGGGGCCAATATCAGCAGGGCCAGTTTTGTGACCGGCAAGATTGGGGTGGCTTATAAGTTTTAATTTTTCCCTTCTTTTTTGTTAGTGTATTCTATAAAGACCTAAATTGATATGCTGATGAATAATTCAGGCTAGCTTATATTGGCATAATTTTCCTACCTTTAGCTTAGTATAAATCATCAAGCTACATGGTACGTTATATCAGTGTTTTATTTTTTGCGGGGATGGTAACAATGAACTACCTGGCCAATGCCCTGCCCATTAACGGAAAGACCACAGGCCAGTTATCGGATAACCTGCCTAACCTTTTCACCCCTGCCGGGATCACCTTTTCAATATGGGGGATTATTTATCTCCTGCTGGCTGTATTCTGTGTCATACAGTTCACTTCGCAGGCAAAGGACCTTGCAAAAGATATAGGATGGGTGTTTGTTTTATCTTGCCTGTTCAATGCAACATGGATAGTGGCATGGCATTATGAAAAGCTTTCGCTCTCGCTGCTGATCATGATCGTACTACTTATCAGCCTCATCTATATTAACATGCAGATAAAGGATATGTCGTCCGGACTCGTAAAGGCAGCCTTCGGAGTTTACCTCGGATGGATATGCATAGCCACCATAGCCAATGTGACTGCCCTGCTGGTCACCATCAACTGGAACGGTTTCGGCATCCCGGAGCAGGTATGGGCGATTACCATGATAACCATAGGAGCACTGATAGTAATAATCACTCTACTTAAACTGAATAATCCATTTGTCGGCATCGCCGTTGTATGGGCCTTCCTGGGAATTATCATCAAGAGACAGGGGGATTACCCTGCAATAGCCATAGCAGCAGGTATAGCTCTGCTTGTAGTGGGATTTTTTACTGTTAGGTTCTTTTTTGCAAGAAATTAGCAGGTAAAAGACACGAGCAGAAAGATAAAGGTGGCAGGTTCTCTTTTATAATCTTATACCGGGGGATCAGGAAAATTTCTTAGCGCTGAAACGCATTCAACAGCCTTTTAAGCACGTTCACATTGAACATATGCACTTCCGGCATCTTGCTTTTCTCTTTCGGCTTGCCCTCATCTACTTTTGTTTCGAAAGTATAACCACTAATTCTTAAAATATTAAATGATGAAAACAAAGCTATTTTTAACAATTATGATGATTGCAGCCCTTACTTTAACCAGTGTTGCACAGGAAAGCGAAAAACGTTTTGGAATAGAATTAAACGGCGATGTGTCGTTTGTTTCTTCCGATCTTAACGGGGCAAACTTAAATACCGGGTTGGGATTTGAGACTATTTTACAATACCGGTTTATACCATTTACCAGTGTATATGGGGGCTGGGGCTACAGCCATTTTAATGCCAGAGAATCGTTTGCCGGTTCAGACATCGATTTTGAACAAACCGGTTATATACTTGGATTACAGTTTAAGCAGTCATTTGGTGAATCACCAATCTCCTGGTTTGTCAGAGCCGGCCTGTTATACAGCCACATTGAGACGGAAGATAATGAGGGCGAAATAATAAGCGATACCGGTCACGGTGCCGGATTCCAGGTAGCCGGAGGAATAGAGGTGTCACTGGGCAAAAACTGGAGCCTGGCACCTGGATTAAAATATAATTCCCTGTCGGGTGAGACCGAACTGGAAGGTGTGAACTACGAGCTTGATCTCCGTAATGTGTCGGCAAGAATGGGTCTCGTGAAAAGGTTTTAGTTATTGTTCAATTCTGCCGGGAACATACATCAGACTGTTCCCGGCAGAATACGTTTTATTTAATGATTTAGCTTGCGTATTTTTATTCAAATTTTAAAGCAATAGCCGGGATGAAATTAAGACAAATACATAAGCTCCTTCCATTCAGCAAGTTGTTTAAGCTTGTGCTTGGTATGGCTATAGTGTTGCAGCTAATTATCATTACATACAATCATTTTAGCGGGTATCATGAGCTGAATAGTTTTACAAATTTTGTTATAGGGATAACACGGGGGATTTTTTACAGTACGGTTGCCGGATTTGCCACTGTGTACCCCGACCTTTTTGTGATCCGGTACCTGAATAATAATTTCCGGTGGAGTAAGGGAGTGCTGAAAAGGGCCATCATCCAGTTTGTGCTGATGCTTTTAATTGCCATAACTGTTTCATCCCTCATAACAGGCTTTGCGCATTGGCTTACTAACTATCCGCAGGGTCTGAGGAATGTTCTGTTCAAAAATGCACTTATCTATTCCGTGGTGAATGCTTTTATTATGTCCATCCTCGAGGCCTGGATATATCTCGATGAAAGCATGAAGGAAAAGGCGAAAGCCGGGAAATTGCAGCAGGAGTTGATAAGGGAGGCTGCCAACAGTGC
>JBNJFN010000321.1:0-4305 GCA_051746885.1 Bacteroidota bacterium
TCCCAGGAAGATTCCACAAATTCACCATTTTTTTTGATCAACGGTGTAGTTAACCGATCTTCACTTTGGACATAATCATATCCATAACGTCCCTTTACACAAAGCCTGCCATCGTTAGGTGCTACTTCCTCCACGCCATCGGCCCGGACTATTTTCCCATCCTGCACGTATAGCATAATCTGACATCCTACTCCGCAATAGGGACATGTAGTGCGCACCTTCTTGTCGATCCGGTCGAGGTTGATCTCATCCCGATGGGGTTTATCAACCAGGGCACCGGTTGGGCAAAGCTGCACACATTCTCCGCAGCCGTCACATTCCGACTCACTCCATTTATCGATACCTGCCACGATATAAGAAGCAATTCCCCTCTGGCTGAAAGAAAGTACATTCTTTCCCTGAACTTCATCGCAAGCCTTTATACAACGGAAACATTTAATGCATTTGGTCCCGTCATACGATAAAATCGGAGAAGTATCATCAACGGGATAATGCATCTGTTTATAAATATTGGGATAGTTTCTCTGGTACTTTCGGTTCAGGTTATAATACTGAACCCAAAACCAGAACTCATCATAATAAGTTCCATCATAATGATCGTTATGTTCGGCCAGCAAGTAATCCAGGGTGCGTTTCCGGGCAGCTTCCAGCTCCTCATCAAAGGCAGTCACCAACATTCCTTCTTCTGCGGTAACTGTACATGACATAGTGAGGCCTTTCTGCCCTTCAATTTTTACAACGCACATCCGGCAGGCACCCGTTGGTGAAAGCTTTTTATGATAGCAAAGAAAAGGAATCTGAATCCCGTTATCCAGTGCAACCTGTAAGAGATTGGCTCCTTCGGGAGCTTGTATTTGTTTGCCTTCTACGGTAAGGTTAACTGTCTTGCTCATAACTCATAACTTTAAAATTCTTCCTTAAAATATTGTACTGCACTTCCAATAGGTAATATAGGTGAGCCTCCCAGGGGGCACAGGGAAGTTTGCTGCATGTATTCGGCTTCTTCTTTCATTTTTTCGAGCATCTCAGCACGGTTACCATTCTTCTTCTCTTTAACCTCCTCCACCATCATCACCAGTATTTTTGTACCCACCCGGCAGGGCACACATTTCCCGCAGGATTCGTGCTCAAAAAACTCCAGGATGGAATGCATCATATCATAGAGAGATCGCGTTTCATCCATCACCATAATAGCGCCGGAACCAAGAATGGCTCCTTTTTCCTTCAGGGTATCAAAGCCCATGGGAGTATCAAGCACCTCTTCATTTACAAAAGTGCCTGCTGCTCCTCCTAATATGGCAGCCTTAAATGTCCTTCCATCCTTCATCCCCCCTGCCAAATCATATATAAGTTGTTTCAAAGTAACTCCCATTTCGACTTCATAAGTGCCGGGTTTGTCAATATCTCCACTGATGGTAAAAATCTTTGTTCCCGGAGATTTCTCAGTTCCCATCTTCTTATAAGCTTCAGAACCTTCGGTTATAATATAGGGTATATTGGCAAAGGTTTCTACATTATTAATTAGGGTGGGTTGGTTGAAAGCACCAACATTGGCCGGGAATGGAGGTTTGATGCGCGGATATCCCCGCTTTCCTTCAAGAGATTCCAAAAGGGTGAGTTCTTCACCACACAAATAAGAACCGGCTCCAATTCTAAGCTCAATATCTAATGAAAAACCGCTACCCTGAATATTTTCACCCAGATATCCTTTTTCATAACAGTTTTTAATAGCCTGTTCCAATTTTTGGATGGATTCCGTATATTCTCCCCTGATATAGATATAGCCCTTTTCGGCCCAGATGGAGTAAGCAGAAATCAGCA
The DNA here is from genome assembly GCA_051746885.1 of Bacteroidota bacterium. Classification (GTDB taxonomy): domain Bacteria; phylum Bacteroidota; class Bacteroidia; order Bacteroidales; family UBA12077; genus JAGXLC01. The sequence continues at coordinate 1,822 of JBNJFN010000321.1, forward strand.
TTCCCTCAATCATTATATAAGGATCCTGTTCCATGATAATCCTGTCCTTATAAGTTCCCGGCTCTCCCTCATCGGCGTTGCAAATAATGTATTTGGGTCCACATTGATGACACCTGGCCTGGTCAGTGAACTTTAATTTCATTCCGGCAGGAAAACCTCCACCACCTCTCCCTCTTAATCCGGAATTTTCCAATTCTTTTAATACATTCCGGGGATCCGTTGACAAAGCCTTTTCAAAAGCCTTGAAACCTCCGGCATTGATATAATCCTCAATGCTGAGCGGATTAATCGATCCGGCATTTTTTAGTGCTATTCTTGTTTCTTGTATCACGACGTAGTTTGTTTTTTGTGTTCTTTTTCACGCAGATAAGTGATAATGTTCTTCAGCCTGGTTTCATCAAGGTTATAATAGACCGTATCATTAACCATCATTACCGGAGCTTTATCGCATTGTCCCAAGCATTCAGAAAACTCCAGTGTAAATAACATATCGCCTGTGGTTTCCCCCATATGGATAGACAATTCTTTTTCTAGAGCATTCAAAAGATTGAAAGCGCCAACCATCATACAGAGCGGTGATTTACAAAAACGGATGATATATTTTCCCCTGGGATTTATACTAAACATAGAATAATACCTTACTACTCCATAAACCGAAGCGGTGGTAGTATTCAGATATTTGGCCACCTGCCTTATATCCCCATGCGTAATGTTATTTCCCGGATTCTCCCGTTGTATCTCATGCAAAATAAGCAGAAGATGATCCCGGGTTGGCGGGTAATTCTGAAGAATATCCATTGTACTCATAAAAAATAATTTAAATAAAAAATAAAGATAAGGGATAAAGAGATATGAATCAATAGAACTTGATTATTTAAATCAATTCCAGATAAAGTTGGCAATGCTTCCAAATTGAAGGATGAGGCGGACAAATGAATAATTTACATCAACACAAACAATAACCTGACTCAACCATTTTCAAGCTATAAATCAGAAGACTAATAAGAATCTGCCAGATCTTCTTCTTTTTCCAAAAGAATATTTAAAATCTTTATGGCCGCATCAGGAATTGGGGTTCCTGGTCCAAAAATGCCCATAACTCCGGCATTATAGAGGAATTGATAATCCTGTGGAGGAATGACTCCGCCGACAATCACCATAATATCATCGCGGTTAAGTTTATGAAGTTCTTCCATAACCTGAGGTACCAAAGTTCTATGGCCTCCGGCAAGGCTGGAGATACCCAGTATGTGCACATCATTCTCTACTGCCTGCCGTGCGGCTTCGGCCGGTGTCTGAAAGAGCGGACCGATATCTACATCAAAACCCAGATCGGCATAGCCGGTAGAAACCACCTTGGCACCGCGGTCGTGACCATCCTGACCCATCTTGGCTATCATAATGCGGGGTTGACGGCCTTCTTCGCCAGCGAATTTCTCTACCAATTCTCGTGCCTTCTGATATTTATCATCATCTTTTGATTCAGACGAATACACACCTGACATGGAACGGGTTACAGCCGTATAACGCCCCACTACTTTTTCACAGGCATAGGATATCTCACCCAGCGTAGCCCGCTTTTTAGCAGCCTCCACCGATAATTCCAGCAGATTGCCTTCACCCGTACGGGCACATTCAGTGATCAGGTCCAGGGCTTTTTGTACTTCTTCTTCATCCCGTTCTTCTTTAAGCTTTTTCAAACGCTTAAGCTGGGCGTTACGCACTGAAGTATTATCCACATTAAGCACCTCCATAGGCTCTTCTTTATCCAGTCTGTATTTATTAACCCCCACACGTACTTCCTTACCGGTGTCGAGGCGGGCCTGTTTCTTCGCCGCAGCTTCTTCAATACGCATTTTAGGTACACCGGTTTCTATGGCCTTGGCCATTCCTCCGAGATCCTCAATTTCCCTAATATGTTCCCATGCCCTCCTGGCCATCTGATCGGTGAGCTTTTCCACATAATAGGAGCCAGCCCAAGGATCAAGCGATTTCGTTATGTTGGTTTCTTCCTGAAGATAAATTTGTGTATTTCTGGCTATCCTTGCCGAAAAATCAGTGGGCAGGGCAATGGCTTCATCCAGTGCATTGGTATGCAATGACTGTGTATGGCCAAGAGCAGCACCCATGGCTTCAATACAGGTTCTGGCAATATTATTATAGGGATCCTGTTCAGTCAGACTCCAGCCCGAAGTTTGGGAGTGGGTTCTCAAAGCCATGGATTTGGGATCTTGGGGATCAAACTGCTTCACAATTTTGGCCCAAAGCATTCTGGCAGCTCTCATTTTAGCTATTTCAGTAAAATGATTCATACCAATGCCCCAAAAGAAAGAAAACCTCGGAGCAAATGAATCAATATCCAAACCTGCATCCAGTCCCGCTCTAATGTATTCAAGCCCATCCGCCAAAGTATATGCCAGTTCAATATCAGCGGTGGCACCGGCTTCCTGCATATGATATCCACTTACCGAAATTGAGTTGAAC
>JBNJFN010000322.1:0-4296 GCA_051746885.1 Bacteroidota bacterium
AGATCAGAAAGCCGAAGGCATCAACATTGCAGTTGAACAAATGCAGGAGCTGAAAACTATGGAAGGAATAAGCGGTGTCCATCTGATGGCCATCGGCGCCGAAAAAAGTGTGCCCGGTATAGCAGAGCAAGCAGGTTTGTTACCCCGCCCCACACAATATGAGAAGATATCCTGAGCCATCATTATTAACTATTTTCATAATGTTTTTCAAAAGGAATATATTATTTGTGGCCATGATCGTGGTGGGGATGATATTCCATTTATTTTCCCAAGCTGCTAATGCCCAAAATCGCAATTTTGTTGACAATTACAGGGTTTCCAGGGAGAAAATGGAACTGGTATACGAAGAGATCAAAACACCTTACAAGTATGGTATTGTGTTGATGTCTTCTGATTCAGGTAAAATGGTTGACAGTCCCAACATTTTCAGGAAGAACGACAAATGGTATATGACCTACATTGTTTATGACGGCAGAGGCTATGAAACCTGGATTGCTGAGAGCAACAATCTGTTAGACTGGGAGAAAAAAGGAAAGATTTTATCCTTTACAGAAAATACCTGGGATGCAAGTCAGAAAGCCGGTTATCCTGCTCTGGTCGATAAACAATTTGGCGGGGATTATGAACTGCATACCTATCAGGACAAATATTGGATGTCCTACTTGGGTGGTGCCACCAGGGGATATGAAGCCGGTATGCTTGGAGTCGGGATGGCTTATACCAGGCACCCAACCAAAGCAGAAGAATGGGAAAGATATGAAGATCCTGTTCTGCTTCCGGAAGACAAAAATGCCCGTTGGTTTGAGAATAATGTGATATACAAAAGTTCAGTTATTAAAGACACAGAACGTCTAACCGGCCATAGGTTTGTGATGTATTACAATGCAAAAGGCGATACAGCGACCTACGAGAGTATCGGGATGGCAGTATCTGATGATATGAGACACTGGGAACGCTTTGGGGAGGACCCGGTTATCTCAGAATATGAAGGTATATGTGGAGATGCGCAGATCGTGAAGATAGAGGATCTGTATGTCATGTTTTATTTTGGAGCCTTCTGGAAGCCAGGAGCTTTTGAACGGTTTGCCTGTTCCCGGGATTTGAAGCATTGGACGAAGTGGAAAGGCAAGGACCTGATTGCTCCTTCAAAAGATTACGACAGAAAATATGCGCACAAACCCTGGGTGATCAAATGGCAAGGTACGGTATATCATTTCTACACTGCGGTAGGGGAGTATGGAAGAGTCATTGCCCTGGCCACATCAGAAGATCTTGGTAAAAGCCCTTTGCCCGAAAATAAAAAATAGTATGATCCGGAGGGATCGATTTTGATTGCATAGATCAGTAGGAAAAGAAAATTTATTAATTCATATAATTATATATTATGATGTTTTACAACTGGATATCAAACCTGTTTCTGGGTATCCTGCTGTTACCCTATTTAACCGGCTGTGGAAAAGCCAACAAAGATCACCGAAATACCGAAAATCAACGGCCGAATATTGTATATATTCTCGCTGATGACCTTGGATATGGGGATATCTCCTCTTTGAACGACAGTTCGAAGATCCAGACCTCCAATATCGATGCCCTGGCTGAGGAAGGTATGTCTTTTACCGATGCTCACAGCGGATCAGCAGTATCCACTCCTACCCGGTATGGCATACTTACAGGAAGATACTCGTGGCGTACCCGTTTGAAAAGCGGCGTAACATGGGGCTATGACGAGCATCTGATTAACCCTGAAACCATGACCGTGGCTTCATTGTTAAAAGAACACGGATACAACACCGCCTGCATAGGTAAGTGGCATCTTGGGCTGGATTGGGCCAGGGATGATTCAGGCCGGGTAGATTTTTCAAAATCCATTGAAAACGGACCTTTGTCCATGGGTTTCCGGCACTTTTATGGCATTACTGCTTCACTGGATATTCCACCTTATGTGTATATTAAAAACGACAGGCTGACATCCACTTCCATTGATACCATTCAGGCAAACGAGGGCAAGAAATTCTGGAGAAAAGGCCCCATAGCCGATGATTTTAAGCACATAGAAGTGCTTCCTGAATTGGCAGAAAAAGCCGTAGAATATATAGATCAGCAATCACAGGACAAGCCCTTTTTTCTCTATTTTCCTCTGCCTGCTCCCCATACTCCTATACTGCCGACAGAAAAATTTCAGGGAAAAACCGGTACCAATGCATACGGAGATTTTGTACTGATGGTGGACCATGTGGTAGGCCAGGTGATGGAGGCTCTTAAATCAAATAATTTTAAAGGAAATACCCTTATTGTCTTTACCAGTGATAACGGATGTTCTCCAAGAGCCGATTTTGAAGAGCTGGCTCAGGTTGGCCATGATCCTAGCCATCATTTCAGGGGGCATAAGGCCGATATTTTCGAGGGTGGTCACCGGATCCCCTTTATTGCCCGGTGGCCTGGTCATATAAAGGAAGGAAGCACTTCCGGTGAAACGATTTGCCTGAACGACCTGCTTGCAACTTGTTCGGATATTGTAAATGATACCTTGCCGGATACGGCCGGCGAAGACAGTTACAGCATTCTGCCCGTTCTGCTCGGACAGGATTATCAGTCTCCTATCCGTGAGGCTACAGTGCATCATTCTGTGAATGGCTCTTTTGCTATAAGAAAAGGAAAATGGAAATTGATATTTTGTCCCGGTTCCGGAGGATGGAGTTCTCCCAGACCTGAACAGGCCAGGCAAATGGATATACCTCCACTTCAGCTCTATAACCTGGAGGAAGATATTGACGAAACCAATAATGTTGTTTCTGAACATCCCAAAGTGGTAGACCGGCTTACTGATTTGATGGAACAGTATATTAAAGAGGGCCGGAGTACCCCGGGTACAGCACAGCAGAATCATGGGGAAATAGAATTTTTACCTGAAGGATATGAACGGTAAACGGATGACCCGGGAGTTTAACTATTTAATGGCCATGACCAAAGTGCGGGTGATTGTGTATATATATGCAATGGGAAAATGAAAAAATATTGAATATAACTTGATATTTTATTAACCATTGCATATATTTGCAAAATTGATAAATAAATATTCAAATTACGTTATCTTTTTCTAAGAAGGGGAATTAAAATCTGGACAGAATAAAATACGTTTTATGTTTTCAATAAGAATCTACATCCTTTGCATGTTGTTACTTTCCAGCTTTGTTCCATGGGCTTCCCGCCCATGTTGTTAAATTCTTTCCAGACTTATATTTTCTGTTATTTACATTTTTATCTATCCAATTGATTATTTATTTTAAAAATATCCACTATGATTGAAGAAAAATTCAGTATACTGGGTGGAGGAAACTTAGGTTCGTCCATCGCTATAGGATTGAAAGATTATTCCGTTGTTCACAAAGATAACCTTTTACTGTATGATGTGCTGGAAAAGCAAAAGAAAACGCTGGAAAGCCAAGGGTTTCGCGTAGCCAAAAGCAACAGGGAGGCTGTTCGTGAAGCAGATATTATTCTGATTGCCGTGAAACCTTATCAGGTTATTGAAATTCTGGAGGAAATAAAAGATGAGCTTGATCCGGAGAGGCACATCATTATATCATCTTCTGCCGGGATTTCTTCAACCGAAATGTATAAAGTCATTGATGACCGGATGTCCTTATTCAGGGTCATGCCCAATATTGCCATTGCCGTTCAGGAAGCGGCATCCTGTATTACTCCTGTTAAGGCTAATGAAGAACAAAAGGAACTTATTCACGGGATTTTTTCATCCCTCGGTGATGTTCATTATATCCCCGAACATATGATGTCCACGGCAACCGTGGCAAGCGGGTGCGGAATAGCTTTTGTGATGAGGTTCCTCAGAGCCATGACCGCCGGTAGTGTTGAAATGGGTTTTCAACCTTCACAGGCATTGGAGATTGCTACCAAGCTGCTCAGAGGGGCAGCCGAGCTACTGGAGCAGAATGCCGAACATCCCGAGCACGAGATTGATAAAGTGGCTACGCCCTTAGGTATTACTATAACAGGATTGAATGAGATGGAGCACAATGGTTTCAGTTCTGCGGTGATCAAGGGGATTATGAAATCTTATGATAAAGTGACCAATGGTAAGTAGTCGGGCTTCCACAACTCATTTGATATAGGAGGAATGCAATGAATAATATGTAACCCGGTTTTTTGTTTTTTAAGTAAGTTTTTGCAATACCTGAGGAAAATTTATTTTATTGCATTCATTAATTTATTAAAAACAAGATTATGCTTTTTGACCTGGAATATATAAAGAAGGTATATAAGGAATATCAGGAGAAT
>JBNJFN010000323.1:0-4294 GCA_051746885.1 Bacteroidota bacterium
GGAGAAAGTAAGGCCATTGATGGAATACTTCCCGAAGAGCTTTGGCATGCCCATGAAATTGCGGGTTCACGTTTGATTGCCACGGTGAGAAGGAGACTTCAGAATTCTCTGGAAATGAAAAAAGCTCCGGCTCATGAAGTTGAGCGGGCAGAAGATGTTCTTGACCATAAAGTACTGACAATCGGTTTTGCCCGACGGTTTGCCGGTTATAAGAGAGCCAATTTGATTCTGAAAGATATGGAACGGTTAAGAAAACTTCTTCTTGACAAAGAACGACCGATTCAGATTATATTTGCCGGTAAGGCTCATCCTCAGGATGAAAAGGGTAAACAGCTCATACAACAGGTGTATGGACTGACCAAGGATCCTGACTTGAGGCGCCGGATCGTATTTCTGGAAGACTATGATATGTTCCTTGCAGAGCGGATGGTTCAGGGAGTGGATGTTTGGCTTAATAACCCAAGGCGGCCGCGTGAGGCAAGCGGTACCTCCGGAATGAAAGCTGCTCTTAATGGCGCCATCAATTTCAGCGTTCTTGACGGATGGTGGGCTGAGGCTTATAATGGAAAGAATGGATGGACCATTGGGAACGGAGAAATTTATGAGGACAAGGATTATCAGGACCATATTGAGGCCCAACATCTTTATAACACCCTTGAAAGTGAGATTATTCCGCTTTACTATAAGAATAAGAATGGCAATGTGCCCGAAGAATGGACCAATAGAATGAAAGAATCCATCAAAACCATCCTTTCTCAATTTTCCAGTCACAGGATGGTTAAAGAATATCTGGATTATACTTATACCCCTGCCTTGAAAAATTATAACGACATGATTTCTAACAATCAGGATCAATTTAAAAAAAATGCCGAACTTCATGATGAGCTCCTTAAGGTATGGGATAAAATTCAGATTTCAGAGATTGAAACCGATCGCGATTTAAGCGCTTTAAGAGTAGGAGAAGAATTTAAAGTTACTGCAACCGCCTTTTTGGATGATATTTCCTCTGATGTTGTTGATGTAGAGGTTTTTTATGGTCCGGTTGGGCCCAGGAACACCGTGGAAGAATCACATACTGTAAAAATGAAGCTGGAAGAAACACTGAATGAGGGATATTTTAAATATTCCAGTATTATAAAGTGTAGTTATGCAGGAAGGTATGGCTTGACGGTACGGGCAGTCCCCCGGGATAAGAGCTGGAAGGATACCATGCCTGGTATGATCACATGGGCAGATATCTGATATATGTCTAAAAGATGGAGGAATAATTCCCCTTTTATTTTTTATTCCGGCTAAAATTCAATAACTTGTTCTTTATTTTTATTGGTATTGTGACCGGGGCTTAATTTAAGAATTGCCATGAAATCAGATATTAAGACAACCGTCAAGGAAAAATACAGGGGGAGGAAACCGCATAAAAATCCGGTAATCCTGATCATTACTCCTGAAATCACTTATCTGCCCAAAGGTATGGGTAATATGGCCAATGTATTAACTGCAAAAGCAGGGGGTATGGCTGATGTTTCCGCTTCATTGGTTTCTGAACTTTATGAACTGGGATCGGATGTTCATGTGGCACTACCCCATTACCGGCGAATGTTTAATATTGACATTGCTCAGTTTATAAGCGATGAGTTGAGGATATTCCAGGAAAAGTTGCCTGAATCCCGTATACATCTTGCAGAAGACCGAATATTTTATTACAGGGATTCCATTTACAGCGGTTATGGTGCTGAGGCAGCCAATATCTCACTTGCTTTTCAGCGTGAGATGATTAACAACATCATCCCTACCGTAAAACCCGACCTTATCCATTGCAATGACTGGATGACCGGATTAATACCTGCTATGGCAAGAAGAAGAGGGATACCATGTCTTTTCACCATTCACAACATACATACTCAAAAGCTCCGGCTTTCTCATGTTGAAGACAGAGGGATTGATGCCGCAGAGTTCTGGCAGCACTTGTTCTTTCAGTGGCCTCCGGGCAATTACGAAGGAAGCAGAGAACATAATCCCGTAGACCTCCTCTCAAGTGGAATATTTGCATCCCATTTTATCAATACGGTAAGCCCAACTTTTCTTAGAGAGATCACCGATGGACGTCATAGTTTTATACCTGAACACATTCGGGGAGAGATATCCAATAAAAAGGACGCGGGTTGTGCTTTCGGAATAATAAATGCCCCGGATAAAATCTATGATCCCCAGACCAATCCCAATGTCATTTATAATTATAGTTGGGAGGAACCCTTAAAATGGAAAAAGAAAAATAAACTGATATTACAGAAACAACTTGGATTGATGGAGGATGAAAATGCTCCTTTGTTGTTTTGGCCATCACGACTGGATCCTGTTCAAAAAGGATGCGACCTGCTGGCTCACATACTTTACAAAGTGATCACTTCCCACTGGGATAGTCATCTGCAGGTCGTTTTCGTCGCCAATGGAAGTTATCAGCAAATTTTTAGAGACATCGTGCGGTTTCATAATCTTTATGAACGGGTTTCCGTTTGCGATTTTAATGAAGAGCTTTCCCATTTGGCTTATGCAGCCAGCGATTTTGTTTTAATGCCGTCTAAATTCGAACCCTGTGGCCTGCCCCAAATGATAGGCAGTATCTTTGGGAGCTTGCCCATTGCATTCGATACCGGTGGATTGCACGATACTGTTGAACATCTCAATATTAAAGAAAATACGGGAAACGGCTTTTTGTTCGATGTTTTTGATGGTGGGGGTCTGGAGTGGGCCATTAGTCAGGCTATGGAATTTTACAGCCGGCCTGCTGAGAGGAAAGAGCAACAGATTTCCCGGATCATGAAAGAGGGAAGAGAACGATTCAATCTTTCAGAAACTGCGAAAAATTATATCAGGCTCTATGAAAAGATGCTGCATAGGCCTCTCGTGGTCTAGAAACAAATTATAAATTCCAAAAATACGCTGTTTTGAGTAGAAATATTCGATTATCCGACGATCCCTATCTAAATCCGTATCTTGGAGAGATAGAAAAGAGAAAAGAGAAGATAGTGGATACCGAAAAAGAACTGACAGGTGAAAAAATCTCTTTACAGGATTTTGCCTCTGCTCATGAGTATTACGGGTTGCATTCCATTGAGAATGGTTGGGTATTCAGGGAATGGGCTCCCAATGCCCGTCAGATTTATTTGATCGGCGATTTTTCCGGATGGGAATGCCGGGAAGCATTTCGCATGGAACGAATTAACACCAATGGGGATTGGGAATTGAAATTGTCAGGGGATAAGCTTCATGACAGGGACCTTTACCGGTTAAAGATGTTTTGGGATGGAGGAGAAGGCGACCGGATACCAGCATATGCCAGGAGGGTGGTACAGGATGAGCATACCAGGATTTTCAATGCCCAGGTTTGGACCAGCAAATACGAGTGGAAATTTCCCGATTATAATCTCAGACATCCCTTTCTGAAGATCTATGAGGCCCATATCGGAATGTCGTCAGAAGAAGAGCACATCGCCACTTATGATGAATTTCGGGAACATGTGCTGCCGCGTATCGTTGATGCCGGTTACAATACCATTCAGCTTATGGCCATTCAGGAGCATCCCTATTATGGATCCTTTGGCTATCATGTGGCCAACTTTTTTGCTCCTTCCTCCAGGTTTGGCACTCCACAACAATTGAAACGGCTTATTGATGAAGCCCACAGGAATAATGTGGCAGTGATCATGGATCTCGTTCACTCCCATTCAGTAAAAAACGAGGTAGAGGGATTGTCAAAATTTGATGGTACCGATTATCAGTATTTTCATGGTGGTGACCGGGGATACCATGTAGCCTGGGACTCCAGGTGTTTCGACTATGGCAAGATTCAGGTGTTGCATTTTCTGCTATCCAATTGCCGTTACTGGTTGGACGAATTCAATGTTGACGGGTTCCGCTTCGATGGTATTACCAGCATGCTTTATCTGCATCATGGCGTTGAATATAGTTTCGGATCCTATGATGATTATTTTAACCGGTATGTGGATACGGATGCTTACGTCTATCTTGCTCTTGCCAATAAGGTGATTCATGAAATAACTCCTTCTGCGGTGACCTTGGCGGAAGACATCAGTGGCATGCCCGGCTTGGTTTATCCCGTTTCTCAGGGCGGTGCCGGCTTTGATTACAGGCAGGCGATGGGGGTTAGTGATTACTGGTTTAAGATGTTGAAAGACATGCGGGATGAAGATTGGAGTATGGATGAGTTGTGGCATGAACTGACCAACAAAAGGCCGGAAGAGCGAACGGTTAGCTATGTGGAGTGCCATGACCA
>JBNJFN010000324.1:0-4226 GCA_051746885.1 Bacteroidota bacterium
GGATATCTTATAATGCATGAATTGCGGACACCGCCATCAAAAGTGGTACCCTTGCCTTCCCGGTACGGGGTTTTTCCGGAGCGATCCATATAACTTAACCAGGGGCCGTTATCGGAGCCGATAAATATGAAGATGGTATTGTCGTCCAACTCATTTTCTTCCAACGCATTCATGATCTGCCCAACCGACCAGTCCAGCTCCATCATCACATCTTCGTATAAGCCGAGGCCGGATTCGCCTTTGAATTTATCGCTAACGAAAAGTGGAACATGGGGCATAGAATGGGGGACATACAGGAAGAAGGGCTCATCATCGTGTCGGTTAATAAAATCAACCGCATTTTCCGTATACCAAGTGCTAAGCATTCTTTGATCCTTTGGGGTCATAGAATCGATTTTCACTTCCCCGTTCTCCCAGTAAGGCAAAGGCCATTGACCCCAATGTTCAGGGTTTTCCGGATGATAAGGCCACATATCGTTGGAATACATCAGGCCTGAGGATTCATCAAAGCCCCTTGACGGTGGTCTGTGTCCCGGCTGATCACCCAGGTGCCATTTCCCGAAACTTGCAGTGGTATAGCCGTTCTGTTGCATGACCTCTCCCATAGTAGCAAATACGGTGTCAAGACCTGCATCCCCGGGTCCATGAGCTCCGAAAACACCTGTTCTGCCCGGATAACAACCTGTCATCAGCGCTGCCCGCGAAGCCGAGGAAACAGCCACGGGTACATAAAAGTTGTAATAGCTGCGTCCCTCTTCTGCCAGCTCACTGACATTAGGGGTTGGATAACGGGTTTCACCGAAAGGTTTAAAATCGGCAAAACCTGCATCATCCAGAAATACCATCACCACATTGGGTTTCTGATTTTCCTCTTCTGTGGTCTGATTGCAAGCAAATGCAGCCAGCAAAAAAGCCAGACCGATCAGCTTCAAACACAAGTTCTGGAAAAATTTTGTTGTCATAGTCATAAAAATTAGGCGTTTTATCTATTGATCTGCTTTTAATATTTCTTTCAAAAATTCTCTGAATGGCCCGGAAAATTCCTTTCTTTTCAGCCCAAATTCCACCGTAGTTTTCAGAAAATCCATTTTGTTACCGATATCATATCGTTTCCCTTCCACCGTATAGGCAATAATATCTTCTTGTTTGAGCAGGCTTCTTAAAGCATCGGTCAGTTGAACCTCACCTCCCTTACCGGCTTCGGTTTTAGCCAGGATGGGAAAGATTTCCGGGGTCAGCACATATCTTCCTGCAATGGCTAGGTTTGAAGGAGCTTCCTTGGTATCGGGTTTCTCTATCATCTTCTCAAGTTGAAGAATCCGGGTGTCCAACTTCTTCCCTCCTACAATACCATAGCGCGAAACCTTATCCTCAGGCACTTCTTCTACCCCGACAATGGTCTGGCGGTATTGAGCATAGATATCCACCAACTGCTGAGTCACAGGGATTACGGAATCGATGACCGTATCCCCCAGCAATACTACGAAAGGTTCATTGCTACAATGATACCTGGCATGATAGATGGCATCTCCCAAACCTTTCAGTTCTTTTTGCCGGATATAGTGAATGTTGGCCATCTCTTCAATATGCTTCATTTGATCGTAAAGGATCTCATCATCCTTCTCAAGAATACGGGATTCCAACATATAATTGCGGTCAAAATGGTCTTCAATGGACCGTTTGCCTTTCCCGGAAACGATCAATATATCTTCGATCCCGGAATCCACACATTCCTGCACCACATATTGAATGGTCGGCGTATCGATTATGGGCAGCATCTCTTTAGGCTGGGCTTTAGTTGCTGGCAAAAAGCGCGTACCAAAACCTGCAGCCGGAATCACAGCTTTTTTGATCATAAGTTTTATTTTTATATTATAAAGGGTTTAATAACTCTTGCATTGACCTTTTTCAGGTGGACCATCAAGCGGCGTAACATTTCATCGTCTTCATAGACTCCTATGATAGCCCCGCCGGAGCCGGAAAATTTTGCAGAAGCTCCGCATCCTCTGGCAATCCTTACCATCTCCTTGTTGGTTTCGGAGATATTCATGATCTTACTTCGCAAATCAAAATTTTTATCTATCAGGTAATTCAATGTTTTGTAATCCCTGTTTGAAAGGGCTTTTTTACCTTCCTCTGCCAGTTCGCCAATCTCATTGAGTGTATTGACCACTTCAGGATCTCCCTGGTAATATCGCTGCTTCACATTATTGAACACCTTACCCGATACCTTGCTCAAATCGGTTCGATAGGCCAGATACAAATTGGGTAACAATTTATGATTAAGGGGTTCATAATGACCATGGCCATGCCGGTCAAAATGGTCCTTATTAAAATCCATGAACACACATCCATCATATACCTGAATCACCCTGTCCTGCAGACCGGCATTGATACCTAACTCGTCAACCTCTGCAGATAAAATAAGCCCGGGAAGCACGGGCTTGGGTATTTCGACATCATAGAAACGCATAAGGGCTTTCATGGTAGCCGTAACGATGGCGCTAGATCCGGCAAGACCCACCTGGCGGGGAATAGAAGTCTGGTAACGTATGGTGAAATTCTTGCTGTTGAGCTTAACCCCCTTATTTTTACAATATTCTCCGAATTTCTTTATGGAAGCTTTTATCAGGCGGGTACCCCCATAATAACCGGTGGCCCTTACACTTTCTATCAACTGATGAATGTTGCGGAACTGATTTTTATCGACTTCCTGTTCCTCAATAACAAGCTCGGGACTTTCATAAAGTGTGACATTGGCTCCGAAATTCCTTATAATGATGGACAGGGTTTTACCATAATATCCGTCGGATGGATTTCCTAGAAGACCTGCCCTTGCAAAGGCCCTGGATTGTATTATCATTTGTTCCGGTTTGATACTTGTTTGTTCAAAAATATAAAAATTACGCGAGTATAACCAAAAAGTAGTGTATTAAGCCCCAAATTTCGAACACCAGTCAACAAATAATTATAAAACTTCTAACTATCGATACCCAAATTATCCAATATCAAATGGATAGCTTAGTCTAAAATTTCCCGTACAGGGAATATTCATCGGTATTACAATAAAGGGACGAATAAAAGCAGTATCCGTTCCGGTTGGTTTCCAGTTTTCTCTGAAGATGGAGTACCGGTGATCCTTCAACTATTTGGAGATACCGGGCTACTTTTTCATCAGCAGGAATTGCCCGTATACGTTGATCCCCACCAATTACATCGAGCTTGTAATTTTTCCGCAAAACTTCAAAAAGCGACTTGTTTTCCATTTTCCTTGAAGTAAACCGGGGCAGATTGATATTAGGAAGATAATTTATGTCATAGAACACAGGAACATCTTTTACCAGCCGTAAGCGTTCCAGGCGAATGCATCCTGACTCCTTTTCCCGTTTGGAAAGCTTATAAAAGAAGGGCTCTTCCCATGGTTCCAAAGTAGGTGGGGTAAGGATTTTTGTCTGTAAATTATGCCTGCCTACGGCAGAAGTAGTGCCCACTATTGAGAGAATTCCTATGGCGCCGGGATCCCTCTTGGAAACGATACTTCCTTTTCCCCTGTGCTTCTTAATATATCCATCTTTAACCAAAGCATCCAAAGCTTGGCGAACAGTTGGCCTTGCTAAATTATGCAGTTTACTTAACTCATTCTCGCTGGGTAGAAAGTCACCCTCCTGGTATACACCTTCCTCGATATGACGGCGAAGCATTTCGTATATCTTTCTGTATTGCGGAATATGAAGCTCATCCATAGGCATCAATAAAATATTTTGGCGGATTTGAAATTAAATTTTCCCAAATCGGAATTATTCGGGAACAATGTTAATATTTTTGAATAAAAATAACAATTTTTATTTGGTTGCCATATCCGCTACTCCCTTATCCTGTATATACAAGATGCAAAACATTTTTACAAAGATAGAATAAAGTTGTTTTAATTCTCAAAAAAATAATTATTTTTGATAGATATAATAGAATCCACCTTGTATTTACAGGTGCAAAATACACTTCAAACCAAAGACATATATGGCAACACCAATCACGATGCCCAAACAGGGCCAGTCCGTTGAAAGCTGCATTCTTACTGAATGGCACAAGCAAAAAGGTGAATACGTGAACGAGGGAGATATTCTATTCACCTACGAAACCGACAAAGCTTCCTTTGAATATGAAGCTGAAGCAGAAGGCACGCTTCTGGAGATGTTTTATGAGGAAGGGGATGAAGTGTCTGTGCT
>JBNJFN010000325.1:0-4225 GCA_051746885.1 Bacteroidota bacterium
ACGCTTCATTGAAAAGGTACATCCCGGCACGGTGCATCTGATCAATGGAAGTTCAGATCAGCCGGATGAAGAAGTCAGGTGTCTCAATCAGCTTTTGGCGGGCAAAGAAATTGATATTGCCTTTATCGGCATCGGGGAAAACGGTCATGTGGCCTTTAATGATCCTCCCGCAGATTTTGAAACGGAAGACCCTTTTATAGTGGTAACCCTTGATCAAGCCTGTAAGAAACAACAGGTCGGAGAAGGATGGTTTGCCAGCCTTGAGGATGTTCCCTCGAAAGCCATTACCATGTCCGTTGCTCAGATTATGAAATCCAACACCATCATTTGTACGGTGCCCGGGGAACGTAAAGCGGAGGCGGTTAAGAAATGCTTCGAAGGAGAGATTTCTCCGCAATGCCCCGCTTCTATTCTGAAAAAGCATGAAAATGCCTTTATCTACCTGGATCAAGAATCGGCTCAACTGCTTGAAAAAAGCACCTAATAAAAAAGTATAAGTAATTTTAAGAATAAAAATTTGCTCTGCAGGAGACCAGAAACCAACTTAAAGGCAAACAATGTTTAAAATTTGTTCATAGCTTAAACCATAAAAATGTAAATACCATGATTAAATTTTGGTTGAAACACGTACTCGTGCTTTTTTTGGCACCATGGATTTTTTCTGTGGCGTCGTTTGCCGAACCACCGGATGAACAAACCATAAAGGGCCTCTTTTATCGCGACGAAGAGCCGGTAAAGATAGAGATTGCAGATGGTAAAATAGTAAAAATCCAACATCTGCAAGAAGATGCAATGGAGGGTGAATCCCCTGAAGTCTATGTAGCCCCCGGGTTGGTGGATATCCAGATCAATGGTTACATGGGGGTGGATTTTACCGGAGCGGACCTGACTATGGATGACGTTCGCAAAGCAATCGAGGAATTGTGGAAAGAAGGTGTTACCACAATCCTTCCTACATTGACAACCAATCCTCATGAGCGGTTACATAAAAACTTTACCATTCTCTCCCGGGCATTGGATGACCCGGAAATTGGAGCTTCTATTCCCGGCTTCCATCTTGAGGGTCCGTATATTTCCCCTGAAAAGGGTTTCCGGGGTGCACACCTGGAAAAATATGTCAGGGAGCCGGATTGGGAAGAGTTTATGGAATATCAAAATGCGGCCAAAGATGGGATCAAACTTGTTGCCGTTGCCCCGGAGGTGGAAGGAGCCATTCCGTTCATCCGCAAAAGTGTGGAAAGCGGGGTTGAGGTTACCCTGGCCCATCATAACGGATCGGCCGGAGAAATAAAGGAAGCCGCTAATGCAGGTGCTTCTGTAAGCAATCACCTGGGCAATGGCTGTGCCAATATGATACACCGCCATAACAACCCACTCTGGCCCCAGTTGGCCGAAGACAGGCTAACCCCCTCCATCATTGCCGATGGATCCCACCTGACCCCTGAAGAGGTTCAGACTTTTTATAAGGTGAAAGGCCCTGACAATTTGATTCTGGTTTCCGATGCCGTTAATTTGGCTGGCCTTCCGCCCGGAGAATATAAACGCGGGGAAAGAGAAGTGGTCCTAACCGAAGAAGTAGTTGAATATCCTGCTGAAAATGTTCTGGCCGGAGCTGCTTCCCCACTCAGCAAGTGTGTGGCCAATATGCTGAAATTCACCCGTTGCAGCATCAAGGAGGCCATCCGGATGGCAAGTACCAATCCGGCCAGGCAGTTTGATCTGGATGAGATTGGTGAAATAAGCCAGGGTAAACGTGCCGATCTGATATTATTTACCATGGAAGAAGGAGAGATGGTTATACAAAAGACGATTGTTGCCGGAGAGGAAGTTTATTCGAAAAACTAATTTAAAAATTAATCGGGTTTAAATAAACAACTAAAATTGTAATTCTATGGGTATCAAATCTGTATTCAAAAGATTCAAAGCGTTATTAATTGCCGTTGGCTCGGGTATTTTCCTGATAGGGTATAACATAGGAACAGGGAGTGTCACCACCATGGCCTCCACAGGCTCCCAGTTTGGCATGTCCCTTGCCTGGGCGCTATTGGTTTCCTGTATTTTCACTTTTATTATGCTTACCGCCTATGGCAGGTTTACAGCGGTAACCCAACACACAGCCCTTCAGAGTTTCCGGAAACACCTGCGTGGTGGCAGTATCTTAAGCATCATTTTGATAGTGGGTCTGGTTATTGGAGAAATAGCCTCTATGATTGGAATTTCAGGTATTCTTTCCAATCTGATCCATTACTGGTCAGGTTATCTTGATCTGGGGCCTGGTTTTGAGGGATTTAACAAACTGGGCATTACCATAGTCCTTATGGTTCTTATTTATGCTCTTTTTTGGCAGGGTAAATACCCGTTTTTTGAGAAGGTTATGATAGTCTTTGTCATAATCATGGGCATTAGTTTCATCTTAAGCTCTTTTATGATCGTTCGTGACACTACCGGAGTGTTTACCGATATGGCCCCACAGATTCCCGACAAACCCAACGCACCCTTAGTTGCAGCCGCCATAGCAGGCACCACCCTGTCGGCCGTTTTGTTTATCATGAGAAGTGTTGTGGTCAGTGAAAAGGGATGGACCATTAAAGATCTGAGGCAAGAAAAACGGGATGCTCTTACTTCTGCCGCCCTTATGTTCATACTGAGCATATTCATTATGATATCCGCAGCCGGCTCCTTGTACCCCGAAGGCATTCATGTAGATGAAGCCATTGATATGATAGGAAGCCTGGAGCCCATAGCGGGAAGGTTTGCCATGAACATTTTCATACCGGGAATTGTTGCAGCCGGAATTTCCTCCCTGTTTCCCATTATTCTGATCGCCCCGTGGCTTATTAGCGATTATATGGGAACAGAACGCAACGAACGCTCGCTGATGTATCGGCTGCTGGCAGGCATTGCACTGCTGTTTGCCCTTGTCGTACCCATATTTGGTGGTCGTCCAGTCTGGCTACTTATTGCCGCACTTGCGTTTCAGTCATTGCTTATGCCTTTGGTTACCCTGTTGATATGGATACTTTTAAACCGAGAATCGGTTATGGGTAAATATAAGATCGGCCTGTGGATGAATCTGGGCATTGGAGCTACTTTTGTCTTTTCACTTATAATGGCCTATAATGGGGTATTGGGATTACTTGATTACTTTTAATAAATATTCAACTATGGCACATTTAATAAAAATTTTACTTATTGTATCGGGTGCCATTATTATGGCCTCCTCGTGTAGTAAAACGGAAAAAGACTGGAAACGTCTTTACAATGGGGAGAATCTGGACCAATGGGTTCAACTGAACGGTGAAGCCAACTACTCGGAAGAAAATGGAATGATTGTTGGAGAAACCGAATTAAATACTCCCAATAGTTTTCTTTGTACCAAAGAACGTTATAGCGATTTTATTTTCAAAGTAGATTTGAAAGTGGATCAAGGTTTGAATTCCGGAATACAGATACGCAGCAACAGCATCCCGGAATACAAGGATGACAGGGTTCACGGCTATCAGGTAGAGATTGACCCTTCCGATCGTTCCTATAGCGGAGGAATTTACGACGAAGCCCGTCGCGGCTGGTTGTATAACCTGGATGACAACGAAGCAGCCAGGGAAGCCTTTAATAACGGTGAATGGAATACTTTCCGCATTGAAGCATTGGGCGATACCATCCAAACCTGGGTCAACGGTGTTCCCGCAGCCAACCTGGTGGATAATATGACCAAAGAAGGGTTTATTGGCCTTCAGGTGCATGGTATAGGAGATGATGAGGAAAAGGAAGGACTGCAGGTAAGGTGGCGTAATATGCGGATTATGACCGGCGATAAAGCCTGGGCAAATAAAAAATCCATGGACATTCCACAGAAACGTTTTCTTTACAATCAGCTTACAGAAGAAGAAAAAAATGAAGGCTGGAAACTCCTTTTTAATGGGCGTAATCATGAAGGCTGGAGAGGTTATGACAAGGATCATTTCCCGGAAAAGGGCTGGATAGCTCATAACGCTGCTTTGACAGTACTTGCCGACGGAGGCGGTGGAAGCATCGTCACTGAAGATAAATTCAGTGAATTTGATCTGAAACTGGATTTTAGAATGACAGAAGCTGCCAATAGCGGTATTAAGTATTATCTTGTGGATGACAGCGTAAATCTCGGTCTGGAATATCAGATTCTGGATGACGAAGGCTATCCTGATATCAATACAGAATCTAATCATTCTTTATCTTCTCTTTATGA
>JBNJFN010000326.1:0-4205 GCA_051746885.1 Bacteroidota bacterium
TGATAGCCCGCGGCATAAAAAAAGACTGGTTTATCCAGGCTTCCTTTAACATTGCCGATGACCTGAAGTTTTTAAAGCTGGCAGCAAAAGCCGGATGCAAGGAAGTGCTCATTGGAGTAGAATCCGACAACCCCGAACAGCTAAAGCAGGCTAATAAAGCCCTCAATGCACGCATTAAACCCGAAAAGTTTAAAAAGAAATTCAATCGAATCCAAAAACATGGTATAGCCGTTTTGGGCGCTTTTATTTTTGGTATGGATGGAGATACCCGGGAAGATTTATTTCATCGCCTTAAGTTTATCCAAAAATCGGGTGTCGATCTTGTTCAGGCTACTATTCTTACACCTTACCCGGGAACAGCACTTTTTGACAGAATGAAAGCTTCTGATCGTATTTTCAGAAACAATTTCCCAGAAGACTGGCAGCATTATCATGCCGAAGAGGTTGTATACAAACCTGATCAAATGACACCGGAAGATTTGGAACACACAATGTATATAATCTGGCATAAGCTATATAATAAAACGTCCATGCGGGTGCGATTTATCAAATCGCTGCTGCGGCTGAAGAAATACACCCCAGCATTCTGGTCATATTACGGGAATTGGCAATACCGGAGAATTGTTTTTGAAAAAGGAGGGTATAATCCGGATATACATCCCGATAAACAAAAACGAAGTTTTCGTGATGCGAATGTTGACTGATCTAAAGATGCAAGATTTAGTAAAACCCAAATTGAACGATGCTTACTCACAATAAAAAAATTGTAAGCAATTTAAATTCCTTATGTAATATATTCATTTTCTATGCATTGTAATATTTACAAGTAACCGGAATTTGCCTTTTTTCAAAAAAAGCTAATTTAGCCAAACCAAAATTGTTTTAAAATGAAACTACTACTCATAAATCCATTAAATCAATACAGAAAAGGATTTTCATTGTCGTGGACCAATGTTTATCCGCCTATCAGTTTAGGGATACTGGCTTCGCTCACTCCAAAAAACTGGGATATTGATATTATTGATGAGAATTTTGACACATTCGAAAACCTGCCGGAAAAAAAGAAAGAAGCTGATTTGGTGGGCATCACTTCTTTCAGCCCAAACGCCCCGCGGGCTTACGAAATCGCAACCTACTTCAGAGAGCGTAACATCCCTGTTGTTTATGGCGGCAACCATGCCACGATGATGCCTGATGAAGCTGCAGAATATGTGGATGTGGTGTTTAAAGGAGAAGCCGAAACCAAATGGCAAGAAGTGATCCGGGATTTTGAAAACAACACGTTAAAATCTGTTTATGAAGGGGGGCAGCCTGATTTGAAAGAAATGCCTCCGGCACGTCATAATTTGTTCGATAAAAAATATATTTTCAGTTCCATACAAACCACGCGTGGCTGTCCGTTCAAGTGCGATTTTTGTTCGGTTCATCTTTTCAATGGAACACGCCACCGACTAAGACCGGTAAACGATATTTTAGATGAACTGGAAGCCACCCCCAACAAACTGGTTTTTATTGTAGACGATAACTTTTACGGATATTCTACAGCCAGCAAAAAACACGCCTATCAAATCATGGAAGGGATGATTGAAAGAGGCATAAAAAAAGACTGGTATGCACAAACTTCGATGAATGTGGCCGACGATGAAAAATTCCTGAAACTGGCTGCCAAAAGTGGTTGCCATGAACTCTTTATTGGCGTGGAAACCGAAGACCCTGAGCAGCTAAAAAGCAACAACAAACTGTTTAATGCCAAAGTGGCCCCTGAAAATTTCAGAAGCAAATTCAGAAAAATCCAGAAACACGGCATTGCGGTGTTGGGAGCTTTTATTTTCGGGCTCGATGGCGATACAAAAGAATCGCTATACCGGAGGGCTCAGTTTATTGAAGATACTGGCGTAGATACCATTCAAACTTCCCTGCTGATGACGCCTCCCGGAACGCCATTATTTGATCGCATGAAAAAAGCAGGCCGAATGCTGCGTACCAATTTCCCAAAAGACTGGGAGAGGTATCATTCTGCTGAAGTGATATTGCAGCCCGAAAACATGTCGCCGGAAGAAATGCAGCATCATATGTATATTATATGGCACAAACTCTATAATAAAAAAGCCAACAGAAAACGGTTTTTAAAGACTTTATGGCGCACTAAGAGCTATAAAGCAGCACTTTGGGCTTACATAGGCAACACCCATTACAGAAGCATGTCATTTGAAAATGGCGGATACAATCCGGATATACATCCCGACAAACAGGAGCGGATTTTTCTGGAGCCGGTTACTCATAAAAGGATGAAACGACCTGATGATATTTTTTAAGCAAGTTATTCCGCTTGAGTTTCATCGAAGGCGTTAGGTCACCGTTATCGATCGTCCATTCGTCAGATATGATTTTATATTTTTTTATTTGATGCGTTTCCCGCGCATCAGCATTGTACTCATCCAGCACTTTGTTAATAGACTGATGCAATTGCGGATTTTGAATAATTTCTTCGTAAGCACCCGTAATCTGATGGTTTTTGGCCCACTTCTTAACATAATCGCGGTTTAACACGATGAGAAGACCCAGATAATCCTGGTATTCTCCAACAACCATCACATGCTCTATAAAAGAGGATAGCTTCAGCTTATTTTCAATCCGTTCCGGGTAGACATACGTACCTGATGAAGTTTTAAAGATGTTCTTTTTCCTGCCGGTAATAAACAAATAGCCATTATCATCCAGCTTACCCATATCGCCCGTGTGCAGCCAACCGTCTTCATCTACTAAATCAGCAGATAAATCCTCATGCATATAATATCCTTTCATCATATTCGGCCCTTTAACAAGCACTTCCCCGTCTTCAGATATTCTAACCATAACATTCACCAAAGGTTGCCCCACGCTTCCTATTCTATTAAAATCGGTATTATTAAAAGAAATCAGTGGCGCCATTTCGGTTAAACCATAGCCTTCATATACCGGCACGCCAATCATTTGAAAAAACTGCTGTATTCTTTGAGTAACGGCAGCGCCACCAACAATAATTTTAGTGACTTTCCCGCCCATCATTGCCTTCCATTTCATGAACACCAGCTTATTATAAACTAAATATCTGATCTTATCAATCCCAGACAAATCAGCCGGGTCTTTTCCACTCAACGCAAACTTCAGCGCCAATTTGTATACTATTTTACTAAACCCTTTCAGGTCCTCCTGCTTATTGATGATTCCCTTATAAATCCGCTCAAGCAACAGAGGCACCGTAATTAGAATTCCGGGTTTTACCTGAGCAAAATTGGATATAATGTTACTCATGTTTTCATTATAATAAATGGTTAAACCCTTTACCATGAAAACATAATTTGTCATTCGTTCATAAGAATGAGACAGAGGAAGATAGCTCAAAACATGAAATTGATGTTCTATCCCGATACTGCTGGCCGCAATCAAAACATTAGCAAGGTGATTTTTATGCGAAAGCATTACGCCTTTGGGCATGGTTGTGGTCCCGGAGGTATAGATGACCGAGGCAAGATCCTCGGGTTGCACCGATGCCTTAACCGCTTCAATTTCATGCGCGTTCATATCTGCTTTGCCTTCCTCCAGTAAATCCTGGAAAGCAAATACATCATCACCAACTCCCTGATCATAGGCAATGATTTTTGTACCGGAAGGCACATTCCAGGTCTTCATTAACCGCTTTAGCAACAGTCTGTTTGATATAAAAATCAATCCAGGCTGCACCTCGTCAAGAATGTATTTCAATTCATCCTCGCTAATCGTTGGAAAAACAGGTACATGTACAGCGCCTATCTGTAGCAAGCCAAAATCAAGGAAATTCCATTCAGGGCGATTATCCGAAATGTTTAAAATCAGATCCCCTTTTTTAATTCCCCATTTCAGCAATACAGCACTAACCGCATTCGCATTATCTATGAAATCCTGTTGAGAATATATCTGCCACTTACCTTTTTTCTTTCCTGCAAGTGCAGGTTTGTTGTTATACTTATCGCGTGCGAACGGTAATATATCGAATATCCGGGTAATCTCATTTGTCATAATTCTACTGATTATTATTCAGGTTCAAATAATAGTTGGCTTTTTCTTCATTGCCTTCCCCTTTAAAGTGGCGATACAGGTTTTTGTTGAGTTGTGTATTATTGGGATTGATTTCGGCCGACCTTTCAAAATAATCCACTGCCTGAGTGGTATCGCCATGCTGCAAC
>JBNJFN010000327.1:0-4199 GCA_051746885.1 Bacteroidota bacterium
ATGAAAAATACAATTCAAATTGCATTATTATTTTTGCTTTTTTCAGCAACTGGTTGTCAAAACCAAAAGCAAAATACGGAAGAATTCCCTCCTGAAATGGTCAGTTTTAAACCCTATGAAGGCAACCCCGTTTTTAGCGGCACCAGCGAGGATACCTGGGACAAACAGATTCGCGAACGCGGCTATATTCTGTTTGAAGACGGGATTTACAAAATGTGGTATTCAGGGTATAACGGCGGCGACAGCACAGTGAAACATTTAGGCTACGCCACCTCAACTGACGGAATCAACTGGGAACGTTATGCCAGCAATCCCGTTTTCGATGAAAAATGGACGGAAGATATGTTCGTGACCAAAGTTGATGACACTTATTATATGTATGCCGAAGGGAAAAATGACATCGCTCACATGCTCACCTCATCCGATGGTATTCACTGGGAGGAACAAGTTGATTTGGTTATCCTTGAAACCAATGGCGACACGATTCCCGCCCCTTACGGAACGCCAACAGTTTGGATAGAAGATGAAAAATGGTACCTTTTTTATGAACGCGATGACCTGGGAATCTGGCTGGCCACCTCCGAAGATAAAATGACCTGGACAAATATACAGGATGAACCGGTAATCGAGATGGGACCCGAAGAATATGATGCCGGGGCAGTGGCTGCCAACCAGGTAGTAAAACACGAAGGCCGGTATTATATTTATTATCACGGTTCTACCAATCCCAACTGGGCCGACCCGGATGAGAATGCCCTGTGGACTTCCAGCGTGGCCATGTCAACCGACCTCATCCACTGGAAAAAATACCCGGGTAACCCGATTGTTGAGGGCGACCACTCCAGCCCCATTCTTGTTTTTGACGGGGAAAAGTACAACCTGTTCACCATGCATGATATCGTATGGCTTTACTTTCCGGATTGATTATTGACGAAGGTGACTTTTCAGTAAATCATAAGTGGCTGGCAACCTTGTTTGTATCCTATTAATTTGCTCCTCTGATATCAGTTCATTTGAAAACGGTACAATTAACGTAAAATCTTTTAGTTCGTTGATTTCCCTTCGTTTGTATTGGTATTCATACGTAAACCGGTTGTCAGAACCCATTTCCACGTCCGGCTCAAAAGTATTTGGAACACTCAGGAAAAACCGACTTTCGTTTAATCGTTCTTTTTGAGAATCGTTGAACAATTCCTGTTCAGCTAAATAGCCGTAAAGTTCCTTAGCCGTGTTTAATGCCGGATCGATCAGGTAAACCGAATCGGCAAGCACATGGCTGTACCGCTCTGTTTTTCTTAATCCTCTGAGAACACCATGAATATCATCAGAAACATAAGGGTAGTGGGTGCACCCAAGGATAATAGCTTTTAGCGGAATACCAGTCTTATCCTTTTTTACCTGCTCTGCCAGGCTCACAATGTGGTAACGGGTATAGTTCTCAACTGAATTTAGTTCAATAGTATCCGACATGGCCAGCGTGTTTTTATTAAAAAGAATTCTGTGATTGGTTGTATCAAAATTATAATAAGGCAGCAATTGTTTTTCAATCGGGTACTTTCCATCATTCAGGGTGGGCCCCTGGTATTCAGAATATGGTTTTGTATAATTCCTGTTGATATAATCGGACTTGTTGTCAATTGATTCAGCCAGGCCTTTTCCGCCTTGCTGGATTATGCGAAGACTACCGGTATATCCCTTTTTTATTTCATTAAGTGTATTTACATAAGCGCCTGAAGCCACTGTGGCAGGGGTTGCAAATACGGCAACTGTAGCATTTTCTTCCTTTTCAATTACCTCCAAAGCGCCCTTACATCCGGCATCAATTACCCCAATCACTTTAATACCTCTGCCCGACACCCGGCTCAATTCATCTGCCTGTGGTTTGGCATAGGCTGTGGCTGTGTTACATGCGATTACAATGGCTTTAACATCCGGCTTATCGGAGGCAACTTCAGGCGAACCTGCTGAAATGTGGTATTTATTATTCAGCAGAAATAAAACATCTTTTAATACATGTTCTACAAGAAGATCCTTTTTGCCTTCTTCCACATAATTACTGTAAGGCATATTGGCCTGATCAGCCAGATAAACAAATTGTTCATGAAGGAAATCTTTTTGTCTGTCGGGTCGATTTTCATGTTTCTCATTAAAAAAATCGGCATTAACAATGGCGTCAAAAACAGTTAATCCACCAATACCCGAGTCGAAAACACCTATGGCAAAACCATTTTCCGGTTTTGATTTCCGGGCTTTTGTTACAGAATAGATGGAACTGTTCTCTTCAGTAACATAATCAATAAACTCTTTATGAGGAGTTAAAAGTTTTAATTCATTTTTCTCTGCACATTGCACGAACAGTATGGCTAAAATGGCTAAAAAAATTATTTTCTTCTTCATCGTGTCTGTTTTTAAAAAACTATTCTTCCTATGCTAAAATTCACCGAACTAATGCCTGCCTGCTTGCAGCAGATTTTTAAAACTTTGCCCTTTCTCTGCTATCGATAGATTTTCCAGCTAGTTTCCCATTATATTTTCCGTTTTCAATCACCATATCCCCATTAACCAAAAGATATTTTATCCCGCTGCTATATTGATGAGGTTCGTCAAAAGTGGCTAAATCCCGTATCGTTTCCGGATTAAATATCACAATGTCTGCTATTTGCCCTTCTTTAATACTGCCTCTGTTTTGTAATCCTATCATATTTGCCGGCAATGAAGTAGCAGCCTTAATCGCCTGTTCCATGCCGATTACCTTGTCTTCTATCACATATTTTCTAATCTTTCGGGAAAAAGCTCCGTAGCACCTTGGATGGGGTTTCCCATCACCCGGAATTTCGATATGGCCATCAGAAGAGGTCATTACGTAATCTTTTTTCATAAAATGAATGACATCAGCGTCACTCATATTGAAAGAGACAATACCGGGACTGCCTTCCAATATCAGTTGTATTACTGTTTCAACCGGTGATTTTTCCATTATTTGGCTGATTTCCAAAAGATTTTTCCCCTCAAGCAGGTGGTTAACCGGATGGGAGATAATCACCAATGATTCGGGTCCTCCCCTACGTTCTATATTTTCAGCAATTTCATTTTTTATCTGCGGCAACAGTTCAGGATTATTTAACCGCTCTTTTAATTGTCCGCCAGCACGCACCCAGGCCGGCACAGTGGCTCCGATAAGCCCAGTGCTTGATGCGTTATAAGGGTATTGGTCGGCAAATACATGAACACCCCTTTCCCTTGCTTCTTCAATCACTGAGCATATCTTTTCAGACATTCCCCAAACGGGTTTTCCCAATGCTTTAATATGTGATATCTCAACCCGAACACCTGTTTGTTCACCAATTAATATAGCTTCCTTTACAGCTTCCTCCAATCCAACTGAATAATTACTCTCATCACGTAAATGAGACGCATAAAATCCATCGTACTCTTTTAAAACGTTCACCAATTCAATGACTTCATTGGTTGTTGAATAAGTTCCTGGTGTATAAAAAAGCCCGGTAGAAAAGCCACACGCCCCTTCTTCCATCCCCTTCTTTACCATTCTTTTCATTTCTTCAAGTTCCTCTACTGTTGGAGGCCGGTCCTCCATTCCCATCACTTTACTTCTTATTGTATTATGTCCAATCAGATGCAGGATATTGGTTCCGATCCCAACAGAATCAAGCTGCCGATAAAATTTTTCAACTTCAAAAGTTCCACTACCACAATTCCCTGTAACTACAGTAGTAACTCCTTGTTTTAAATAATTTTCAACGGAATTCATGCCTTCATCTAATATTTGTCCGTCACTGTGCGTATGTATATCAATAAATCCGGGAGCAATAACCAGGTTGGTGGCGTCAACAACAACAGCTCCTTTTGTTGATATATTTTCGCCCACTTTTATAATGGTGCCATTTGTTATCCCAATGTTTGTCTGCACGGGCTTATTGCCCTCACCGTCATATACAATTCCGTTTACTAATACAATATCGAAACGTTCATTTGTACATTGGGTACTTAATATACACAGCAAACTGAAAACCAGAAATCTTATATTCTTCATCTTTTATTGACTTATGCAACTCCAAGAATAAATCATTATTTATATCCAAGGTTGCTCATTCTTTCAGCTAAACCCGGATAAATGTGGAGAGCATTTTTATAATATATTCTTTCAATTACTTCCCGGGGTAAATTAAGTCCTTTTACCG
>JBNJFN010000328.1:0-4187 GCA_051746885.1 Bacteroidota bacterium
TACCCTGGGTTTAAAATTCATATCCATATGCCAGGCATTTCTAATCATTTATAAACGGGGTTCCGTGTTTTATACCCGCAAGATAAAATAAATTATGGGAAAAAACACAGGATTTTGGGCAAATTTTTCGGGTGTGTAGCATTACGGCAGGTAAATGTGAGAGCTCGTTCCTCGAGTCCGGCTGAACAGTTTTTTAGGTGCGATAGTCCAATATTATCTATCTTATTCTGGATAGTGCAATCTAACAAAGGTCATTTAGGTTTATATTTAAGCATACTCCCCACAAGATTCTAAAGTATTAATAAGTGTAGCACATTAAGACCTACACCCTAATCCTGGACCCCCAGCCTGCTTCAATGGCAAAGTCCATGCATCTTTTAAATACTGCCGAGGTTAACTCAGGGCATTCAATCCCTAAAGGCTCCAGCACCTTACTTGTCCGGTGATTACTAAAACTTCTTTTGTCGCAGAAATAGGGATAGTACACATCCATATAGCTGTTAATAAGGGTCTGCAAAGGGCCTTCCTGCAACGATTTGTCCGATACTTTCAGACCTGAAATGGAATAATGCCTCTCAATATTCTGTAAAAGTTGCCCAACGGTGTCGGATTTCGGGTTAACAATATGAAAAATCCCGGCCTTTCCGCTGTCCATTATTGCGGTAACAGCCTTCACCAAAAAGTTTATCGGCACAAGGTTCAGATGGCCGTCACCTGGAAATGTAAGGGGAAGGTGCATACTCCCGTTTTCGTTTATTGAGGCACCGAGTCCGGCAGCCCGTTTGCCTGATCTTTCTATAATATCTTTTTTAAGTGAATCTCTGATAAAAAGCAGTGTCCGTACCGGAAAATACAATGCGTTAAACCGAAGGCTTTTCCCTGTGTCTGAATCCCCATAGGTAATAGAAGGGCGGAAAACAGTAAGATTGGTTTTCTTTTCTCTGCACATTTCTGTTATAAGCTTTTCGGCTTCATTTTTTGACTGTTCGTAAGGGTTGTGGAAACCCGGGGGATGCAGTATTTCTTCCTTAATAAGACCTTCCTGCGTTCCGGCAGAATAGGCTGAACTCATATGGAAAAATTTTTCACAGTTTGGAACAACATCAAATACATTCCGCAATCCTTGAAAATTTGTTTCTTCAACCTGCTTTTTTTTTCTCTCAGCAAATGAAGTATCTGCGGCACAGTGGAGTACCTCCGGCACATTCCGGAGTATCTGCTGGTGCTCAACCGAGAGGCCGAGACCAGGCTTATCAATCTCTGCAGGAATAACTACCGGTTCATGCTTTGCTTCTATATTAAGAAACCTCAAAAGGTTTTCTACCCGCTGCGGGGCAGTATCATTTCCCTTCGGCCGCACTGTAAGGATCGTTCTTCTGCCCCTTTTTATCAGCTCTCCTGCTAAAAATCCCCCGAGAAAACCTGTTGCGCCTGTAATAAGAATCGGTGAATTACTCATAATCAACTAAAATTTGCTTGGTGATATAAATAGGCTTCCTTCCTGGAGAATCCTTTGTTAAGAACATCGCGAATCCAGAGCACCCGGGGATCCTGCTGAGAAAATCCTTCCAGCATGGCTCCTGCTTTCTCCATGGCTTTCTGCATCTTCTTTACCTCTTCAGGGTCCGCATGATCAAGATACATGTCCCACTCAAAAATCCCCATCGCTCCCTGATCTATGGGTGTAATAAAGCCGAATTCGCCTCGAACCCCGCTGCTCTGTGTCAACTCTTTGAATCTATTATGTATCTCTTCCACCAGAGGGATGTTATCAAGAGGCACGTATAAAATAGTAACTATAAGATGCCCGTCCCTTCCCATTCTGGAACTCACTATTCTAAAGGTATTCAGCCAAAGCATATCTGTAAGTTCGGGGCGGGTGTACAACTTTTTGTAAAATGCCTTTAAATCGGGGTCAACTGCCTCGGAAAGCTGTTCGGGAGAAGGGTCGAGGGCAGTTTCGATAATGGGTAACATTTCGGGCTTTGCCAATATTTCGTAGGGTTTTGCTTCACCTTCCATCCCCCGTAAAATCTGTATAAGCCCATCCTCACCAAACGCGGGTATGCCCAGAATTAGTGCCCTCATTACCTCCTGCTCCAGAACCACCGGAGCCATGTCTCTGGCCGCATCTAAGTGATGCTTGTTTCCAAGTACTACCACAAGATATTCTATACCTAACTCCTTATGAAAAACATTCCGGAGGGTTTCAGCAAGCTCAGCTGTTGGTGATATAAAAGTACTCAGGTATTCTCCCCCGAGCACCCCGATACCAAGCCCGATATGCCGCATATTCAGTTTTTTCGCATAGCCAATAGCAGATTGCATATCTGAAAACGGTACCGCTATAGCAGATTCATCCTCTACAACAGGATGGAGCTTAACCACAGCCTGCGTACATATTCCTTGAATAGGAGGTCCTGTTTTACTAAATCCGTAAAGGTTAGGAGCATCCCTCTGTGAAAGGGCAAAAATATCACCCTCCTTTGAAACGAACTCCGCATCGATAATACTGTCGGCGCCAGTTCCGTAAGAACTTGAGAATAATGAAAATAACCCAGAGCACATAATATTGGCACAATAAAGTGCCGAAGGCTCAGCAGCATTTACCCGGTAGCCGCGTGCTACAGCTTCCTTCTGAAGTTCAAAAGCACTTATACCCGCACCAATAGTAACAGCACGGGTGCTGGTATCAAACTCCATCTTCTTCATTCTAATGGTATCAATTATAAGCCCTGTCCCTAATACGAAACCCATTGCAGAGGAGCCATTTCCTCTTATCGTGTACTCCATCCCTTCTCGCTGGCAAAGTTTTACAATTTCGCTTACCTGATTCGTATCACTTGGTACAACCACATATCCGGGCATCGTCTCAGATGAATTTGGAAATGGATCGTTTGCGTAAGCCATTAAAAGAGCAGGGTCGTTGGTGGCATATTTGTCACCTGTTATGGATTTGAGATTATTGAGAAAATCATCAGAAGGAACTTCTACAGGTTCATTGGACTCAAGATAATCCTCAATATGACTCTTCAATGTTTGAAATACGCCGAAGGGCCTGAGTTCAGTTACAAAATAGCACTGGGTATCACAAATGCCACAGAGCGTACATTCATTTGCAACATCCACAAGTCCGGTTGTAACAGGAATCCTTTTCTCCAGTACAGCAGCGGTTATATCCATCATTCCCTGGGGGTAAAACGAAACGAAATGGTTCTTTTTGCCCGATGGGCATACACCTGTTCCCAGAAAATCTACTTTACACATTGCATAGTGCCTGCACCGGCGGGCTGTATGCAGGGCATCACTTGTTGTATTGTTTGATTTTTGTTTGTTATTATTGAAATCACTCATAATTTGTTTCTTTTATTTGTATATGTTGCTGATTGAGCAACCTAAATTAAAAATCGGCAAAGCTTCTTACACCCTTTCCTCCTTGATTAATCACATGTATAAATCATTTTTGCATATCTTTTAAATCTTACCGCCAACTCGTTCATACCCACAACACCTCCCACAACACACCCTACGCTTCAAATTTATATCCGCATGCCAGGCATTTCTAATCATTTATAAACGAGTTTCCGTATTTTATACCCGCAAGATAAAATAAATTATGTGAAAAAAACAGGATGTTGTGCAAAATTTTCCGGTGGGTAGCATTACAGCAGGTAAATGTGAGAATTATTACTCATCAGGGGTTTCTGGCGGGGCAGGCTGCTCGATTAAGCTTCGTGCATTATTGTTTCAGTATTTCAATCAGTTCTCTATTAATATATAAAGTTTCTCTCCCGGCTTTTTGAGATTCAAGAATTCCTATATTCTCTAATTCCTTTAAATATCGTGATGCTGCTTTTCTTTCTACTCCCAATCTATTTACAACAAACTCTATTTTTGAATATGGCTGTTCAAACAACAATTCGACCATTTCCTTACGATAAATTTTAGGCGCTCTTTCCTGAACCTTAATTATGGTAGTGTCAAGTTGGTCTTTGATGTTTGTAATCTTTGTAATTGTTTCTTTTGAGCTGCTTTCAAGAGCTTTTAGCATAAATATTATCCATTCTTCCCATTCACCTGTTCTGTTGGTTTGATTAAGCAGTCTGTAATACTCTGGTTTATTATCAATGATGTATGAGCTTAAATATAAAATCGGTACATCAATCAACCCATTAAGTATCAAATAT
>JBNJFN010000329.1:0-4186 GCA_051746885.1 Bacteroidota bacterium
ATAGGCATTGCATTATTGCTGCTGGCATGCATTAACTTTATAAATCTTTCAACAGCCTGCGGTGCCTCACGGGCAAAGGAAATAGGAATAAGAAAGGTTTCCGGTGCCGGAAGACGTCAACTGGTGACATCCCTGTTCAGCGAATCATTTATACAGACAATGGCCTCAGCTGTCTTTTCTGTTATTATTGTAATTGCCCTGACACCTCTCTTCAACAGGTTAACGGGGCTGCAGACCGGCATTAATTATTTGTTCAACCTCAGGAATATAATTATCATTATAGCTGTTACAGTGCTGACAAGTTTACTGGCAGGACTATATCCGGCACTTGTGCTCTCTTCTTTCAGACCCGTAAAGGTGCTACGGTCAAATACCAGCGATAATACCCAGGGTGAGGGGCTCAGGAAAATACTTGTGGTAACACAGCTGATCATGTCTATAGTCTTCATCTTCAGTATAATCGTAATGAACAGGCAGATAAGGTTTATGCAGAATACAGAGCTTGGCTTTGACAAGGAACAGGTGATGGTCATCAATCCGAGAGTGGGTTTCGGAAATACCGATCATCTTGCTGAAGAACTGGTCAGAATCCCGGGAGTAAATAAAGTAGCCCTTGGTGGTAATGTGCCGGTTAATATGGGCAACTGGCAAGCCTTAAGCGAGTGGGATGGCAATACAGACGAAAAAGCGCTGAAGTTTCATATTATGCAGGTTGATGATAATTATATCGACCTACTTGGAATAAATATAGGTCAGGGTCGCCAGCTCATGAAAGGTAATGCCAGGGAAGAAGTGATAGTTAATGAGGCAGCCATCAGGCTGATGGGCATGAAAGACCCGCTGGGAAAGAAAATCAGGCGGAATAAGCGTGACTATGAGATAGTGGGAATAGCTGATGACTTTTATTTCAGCAAACTAACCAAAGAAGTCGCACCTGTGTTTATTTTCAAGGATGATAGTTGGGCTTATGCAAGATTATTCCTCAAGCTTGAACCTGGCTCAGGCTTTGCCCTGGTTGACAGAATAAGCTCAGTGATAAAGGAGAGTGACCCCACAGTACCACCGAACTTTTATTTCCTCGATGATGAGGTTAACCGTTACTATGAGCAGGAGAGACGCCTGAGTAAGCTGATAAATATAGCTACTATCCTGAGTATAGTTATATCAGCCATTGGTTTGTTCAGCCTTACTGCTTATGCAACAAGGAAAAGGTACAAGGAGATAGGTGTACGCAAGGTCCATGGGGCACCGGTAAGCGGGTTACTGGTAATGCTGCAGAAACAGCTCGGGATGCTGATACTGATAGCATCAATTATAGCATTGCCCCTGGCA
This sequence comes from Bacteroidota bacterium, assembly GCA_051746885.1. GTDB lineage: Bacteria > Bacteroidota > Bacteroidia > Bacteroidales > UBA12077 > JAGXLC01. The sequence goes on from JBNJFN010000329.1 coordinate 1,333, forward strand.
TATTATATAGTAAACCCCTGGCTGGAAAACTATGCCCGTCATATAGAAGTTGGTGTGGACTTCTTTGCTCTTACCCTGCTGTCGGTAATAATAATTGCATCACTCACCGTATCATACCATACCTTCAGGACTACAAGACTTAACCCGGCGGATGTACTGAGGGATGAGTGAAAGGCCCAGGGCTCAGGACTGTAAAAACCCGCTAACAAGCGAAAAGCGACAGGTATAAAAACAGCCACTGCCCATAGCCTTAACCTTTCTATGCAATTATAAATAACACCTCATCATAAATAAAGAACAGAAGAAAATGAAAATGAAAATGAAAATTGCTTTACTGCTAATTCTGTCCACAAATCTACTTTTTGGCCAAATTCCGAACGAAATATCCAATGAGGATAAAGTTTATGGGCTTTCTGAATTCTGGCAGGAAGTCAATTATAATTTTGTTTATCTGAACAAGATAAACAGGTCGGAGTGGAACGAAATGTATAAAGGTTTAATCCAGGAAGTACAAAATACTGAGAATGATTATGAGTACTACCGAACATTACAAAGATTTTGTGCTTACCTTAAGGATGGACATACCAATGTCTATTTTCCAAAAAATATTCAGGATAGTATCTACAACACTTATTTTGGCGAATATCGATTGTTTTTAACAAATATTGAGGGCAAAGCACTATTGACACGTGTTAACGCAAGTAAAAAGGATGAATTACCTGTAGGAACAGAAATACTTAAAGTAAACGGACTTCCAACCCGAAAATATCTGGAACAAAACGTATTACCATATATTTCTTCGTCAACCGACTATATCCGCGAGGATCGGAGCATTCAAAGAATGTTGCAGGGTTACGCAGGAACGACCTATGACCTTGAAATGCAATTGCCCAGTGGTGAAGTTAAAACATTAAAGCTGACCCACAAGAAAACAGATGAACAAGAGGTTTATCCACCTTTTGAGGAAAGGGAATTATTAGATTTAAAATGGTTAGAGAATGATATAGCCTATATTGCACTAAATTCGTTTTCAGACAGGGAAATTTCCAGTAAGTTCAACGAAAAACTCCCGGAATTAAAAAAAGCGAAAAAATTAATTGTCGATTTGAGATACAATGGTGGTGGAAGCACAAATATTGGGAAGGAAATTTTCAAACACCTTACTGAAGACAGTGTTCTTTACGGTTCAAAAATGCAGAGCAGACTTCACATTCCATCATTCAAAGCCTGGGGCAAATTTGCAACTGAAAATGACACGATTGATCACGCCTGGCAAAAACAGGCGTATTTATCTTACCGGGATGAATATTACCACGACTTTGAATACAGTGCTGACAGCCTAAGTGAGGATAATTTAAGGTGTCTCAAAAATAACAGGATTATTGTGCCAACAGTAATTTTAATCGGACACAATACAGCATCAGCAGCAGAAGATTTTTTGATTTTTGCGGATAATCAAAAACATATGACGAAAATTGGCGAGCCGTCTTTTGGTAGTACAGGTCAGCCTATGCAATTTAGTTTACCCGGAGGCGGTTCAGCGAGAGTGTGCACAAAAAAAGACACCTATCCGGATGGAAGAGAGTTTGTAGGGTATGGGATTAAACCTGATATAAAGGTAAAAAAGACTTTATCTGATTATATGGAAAATAAAGACCCTGCATTGGACAAAGCGATTAGATTTCTAAATCAACAAAAATAACTGCATAGAGCAATGTATGCAAGTGTAAAAAATGCTATTAAAAATCTGGTGCAATGCATCTGTTAACATTATTGTACCAGTCAAATCATTTATTATGAAAAATATTAAGTATTTCACCGTACTTCTGATTTTAATTTTGGCCTTAGAACACACAAACATTTATGCACAGATTGATTATTGGGTTCCTGCTGATCCTCCAAAATCTGAATACAAGGTAGACCTGAATATTAATTTTGAGAACGAATTTGCAGAAGGACATGGTAGTATTCGCTTTCTGAATACAGGAAAGAAACCCCTCACATCAATTGCAATTGATTATACAATAAGCGATTACAGTTTACTAACAATTACTCAGGATGGAAAACCTCTTGAAGTATATAATCCGCAAAACAAGCTTCAGGTAAACAATCCCGTTTTCTTTCTCCTGGATAAAGCTGTGAATTCAGGAGAACAGGCTGAGTTACAACTTTCATTTAAAAAGAGACTTTTTCCTGAGGAGGATTTCGAATCATTCGAGACAAAAAATCTAATTCCTACTCTCTGGTGGGACGGCATCCCTGTTTCCAATAGTTATAAAGTGAAGATCCGCACAGATCAAAAACATATAATGGCAGTAAGTGGACGCTTAAATAAAGAAACAGGATATTATGAAAATAATTATGTAAAAGATTTTGGGTTTTACTTTAGCAAGAGAGATAGTGTGATTGAAGAGGAAATAAACGGAGTACTGGTAAGGGTTCTGTATCCTGCAGAGGGAAAGAAAGTTGCTGAACTGGCGTTAAAGACAGCCAAAGAAGCAATCCCCTTCTATATTAAAATGATGGGAACATACCCCTATTCATTTATTAATATCATTCCGGGTTACCCGGGATATTGGGGCGGATATCCCTTTGCTTCAGGGATAGTGGTGATCCATGGAATGCAGTTTTATGATAAGGGATCAGTAAGACACTGGCGCTGGATCACAGCTCATGAAATAGGGCATGAATACTGGGGAGAATATGTTCTGGACGGTGATGATCCTCCGTTCCTGTGGATCGCATTGGGAATTTATGCAGACTGGAAATTCTCACAACACACAGGATTAAGTGATTCAAAACACAGAGCCTGGGCAGACTACTACCTTGAGGGAGTGAAAAAAAGATATAATAC
>JBNJFN010000330.1:0-4173 GCA_051746885.1 Bacteroidota bacterium
TGCAGGCTGCAAAAAAATCCGGGACGACAACGGATATTGGAATGCCGTCGAATCCTATATCCAAAATCGTTCTGAAGCCGAATTCAGCCACAGCATTTGTCCTGAATGTGCCCAGCGGCTATATCCTGATTTGAAATTATACGAAAATAACGATTAGGCGAGATTCCTTTCAAATTGGCTCCCCCGCTGTAACCATGGGCAGAAAAACCTCCTTGGGGTAAAGCCAAGCTCTGTGATTTGCGCGATAATTTCTTTTTTTGTCAGGGTCATTGGGATTTACCTTTGGGGTATACTTCTTTTCCGGTGGCAGAGATTTAACAAAAAGTTTCAGTGACAATAACAGACTGTACCAGAAAGCATCATAAAATTAAAAAGGGTAAACCTTTACTTTTATACCTTGCGATAAGGCGATGGGCTCCAGGACAGCATCCCCTTTTGTGCAAACAGCAACTGTTTCAATGGTCCTCGGTTCAAAGGCCATCATCAAATGGCGTGAAAACAAAGCTTGGAATGGAGAGGACGAAAATGAAATTTCTTGCTATGGCCATCAATATTGGTCATGTTTTGTCGCCCTGGCCTATTTATCAGCCCCGCTAACCCAAGAAATGTCTCCGGAACCTTTTATCTTTATTATACATTGAATTTTTAACAGCCTCCAGATCAAAGGAGTCATATCCCGACTCTTTAAGCCCTGCGGCAAGGTCGCTTAACACGGCATCGCCCACGCCCGGCCAGCAAAGCAAGGAACTCACCGATTCAAAATTGCTCAAACTCTCTGGATCTGACAAGGCATGAACACTTAATGATTTTTTGATCGCACTTACTGTTCTGGGGCCAATGTATTCAACAAATGGGAATTGAAAAGCCTCACATCTAAAAGTTTGTTCACGCTTGATAATCTTAATCACATATTGAACGGATTTTCCGGTCTTATCAGCTATCTCTTGGTGGGTGTAACCAAACTGATGAAGCCTGCAGATAGTTTCTGCCGTCTTTCTGCTTTCCTCTGTTCTATATCGAAACAGTAGCATTGCAGCATGCTCCGGGCTGAAGCGTTAAAGATAGGTGGAGAATTCTTGGTCGTTTCCATCTTACATACCACATACAAATTCTAACAGCAAATAACACTTTTTCTTAGTTATGAATTTATACTGCTTCAGCGCCATTATTTTGACCATGCTTGGCGCTTCAGAGCCTACACCTGACTGATGGTTTCAATGAGCTTTTTGATCTGCAGGGCCCATTTTTGACCCTCCTGCACCCAGCCTGCCTCTTCTCAATTATTGATCTATTCGTAGCCTTGTGATAATCAAACGATGACCAACGATGTATTTGTCTGAAACGCTTTTTACTGGCGAAATAACGCAATCCCTTGACAGGCGGTAATTTTAACAGTTTTTTGTAAAAACCGTGTCAAGTCTTTTTTACCTTTTTTTGTCTTTTCGCTGAAGTTACAGATATTTTTTAGTAAAACAATCCCCCTTTATCATTTTAGTATGAGCCTGAACAAAAACCGCAACCTAATTACATAAGTTACATAGCGCTATAAAACGTTACCTCTATTCACATAAAAGAACCACCCAGCCTCATCCCCCCGCCTTTTTCAGGGCAACATCCTGAAATAAAGCAATATATAAAAAATTTGTACCGATTGGCATCAATTTTGAATTTAGCTTAGCAAAAAGACAAATTAATATCAGGATAATCAAAAGCTCGGGAAAGGTATTAGCATGCGATATGCCGAGATAATATTGAAATAAGTTTGGAAGAACTTGAAAATTCAAATTGTAAAAAAGGAGGTAGTTATGAAAAAGACATGGTATGTACTGTTTGTCATTGGTGTCGGCTTGGCTCTGGTCAGCAGTGCGAAGGCTGACGAAGGCATTTTTTCCTCAGTGGAACAGCAGGTAGGTGCGTACGGCCTGTACCAGGACAGCGACGATGTTAGCGATGCTTATGGCGGGGGCCTCCGCTATGCAGCCTTTACTTCTGTGGCTAAGCCAAGGGCCTCTTTTTTGAATAGCGTGGATATAGGCATGGATATAAGGGGGGAATATATTGTAGACTTTGATCGGGGTCATATTGATACTGACATGTTTCCGCTCAAGGCCAATCTGCTACTCAGGACACAGTTCACCAATGGATTTCGGACATATGTAGGAGGCGGAATGGGTTATGTCTGGTTTGACGAGGACGACGGAAAACTGGACGATGATGTATCATATTCCATCCTGCTGGGAATGGACCAGGAGATCAGCTCCAAGTTATCCCTGTTTCTTGAGGGCGAATATATGTGGTTGAATGTGGATGACGACCTGCGTGGGGGACATGTTGATATGGACGGCTTTGGAGTCAACGCCGGCCTTAATATTAATTTTTAATTTCGGCAGAATGGGCAGTCCCTTCAGTGCCAGCTGCGGGAAGGGACTGCCCCTGGAGTGTAACTTCATTCATATTCTTGAAAATATAGTGAAAAACATTCTTAACATCTGGCAATATTTTGTTTTATATGTGTCAGAGTACGGCATCTCCGGGACGGGTAACAGAAAAAAGGCAGATTTAAAGGCGGTAAAGATGGATTCTTTCAAAGAAATTTCCCATTGCAACATCCAGGAAGCAAAACCCACTCCTGCCAAGTGTGCGCTATTGGTCATTGACATGCAGCGGTATTTTCAGTCCATTGCATCTCCTATTATTGGAAATGTTATTTCAATTGTGGAAGCCTGCCGCTCAAGGAATATGCGGATAATATTTACCCGCCACGGCCATAGCGATATATCAAAGGACGGCGGCATGCTCTATAAATGGTGGGGAGATTGTATCCAGTATGGTTCTAAAGAATGGGAGTTGATAAAGGCTATTGAACCGGGTGATTATGATGCCGTTCTTGACAAAAACCGATATAATGCTTTTCACGGCACTACCCTTGATGAAAGCCTTCAATCCATAAAGATCGAGGAATTAATTATCACAGGTGTTATGACTAATTGTTGTTGTGAAACCACGGCAAGAGATGCTTTTGTCCGGGACTACAGGGTCTTTTTCGCAGGGGATGCCACTGCAACGGCAAATGAGGAACTACATTTGGCCAGTCTGAAGAATCTGGCCTTTGGCTTTGCCCATATCTTGAGTACGGATCAAATTTGCGATTATTTAAAAGAACAAGGGGAAGAAAGTGATGCGGTTAACAGCAACCGGGATTTAAACCGCCACCTGCCAAGATTTGCTTTTCCCCCCTCTGCCATTCATCCACAATGAAAAACCCCTTAACTTTTCAAGGCAGGATCGTCGCTTCTCAAGATATTACAACTTCCCAACTCAGGGTCAAAAACAATAACTGCCTTACCTGATTCCAGTTGCCCAAGGACCTCAGAAATCTTTGTTTCCAAGGAAACATTGCGTTCACCATAGTCCGTGCCGTCCCGTGTTACAAATTCTTTGATAACACCATAAAGGGCATCGGTTGATAAACGGTCATATGCAATTTCAATAAAGGACACTTTAAACCTTCATAAACAGGTTACATTAAGCGGGTCTGTTAAAGCCATATCTGAAAGGTTACCATAGAAATTGACCTGAAGAGAAAATTATATCATGATCAGATCGACGGCTTTTGCCAAAAAGCCCATCTGCCATCAAGATATAGGCCCTTCACATCATATGGCAACAAGCATTTTTAAAACTTTTGGTATCACATAACGGATGAGCTTTCAGACTTCTTTAAACACTAATACCGGCGTAATTCAAGAAACCATCAGCGGCATTGTGGACCGGGTCACATTTCATAACCCGGAAAATGGATGGGCGATCCTGCGCGTCTGCCCGTTTAACAACCCCCACCAGATTGAAACCGTAATTGTTCATCAGATGAAAGTCTTTGCCGGCGCTACCATGAAATTTAAGGGGGCATGGACATACCACAAACAATACGGACGCCAGTTCAAGGCTGTTGAGGCAATTGAGAAAAAGGCCGCAACAACCGCCGCCCTGGAGAAATATCTGGGCTCTGGACTGATAAAGGGTGTTGGGCCCAAAACCGCAAAGAAAATTGTCAACCACTTCGGGGAAAATACCAATGAAGAAGATCCTTTAGATGTTGATTTTTTGGTTGTTGATGAATGCTCCATGCTCGACATCAGCTTGACCGCAGCTTTGCTAAAAGCCGTGCCGGAT
>JBNJFN010000331.1:0-4155 GCA_051746885.1 Bacteroidota bacterium
TATACAAACCCAAATATATACATATGACAGTTAATTCCTTTTAACATGGAACCCGAAACTCAAGAACAATCAAAAGAAGATGTTTTATCGCAGTCGCGGCATCTGCTTCTGCAACCTTCAAAAAACACAAAACGAAAGATCCTGATTGCCGTCAATTTATCAGTTGTCCTGATTGCCATCATACACCTCATCACCCAGCTCCTTCAATTTGGCCAGCTTCCCGATCCCGCCAGAGATTTAATATTATACCCATTGATCATCATCCTGAATGTATGTTCAGGGATTTACAATATCAAAATCATTTCCGGAGACAAGGAAGGGAACCGTTTCCTTGATTATGTCACCAGTTGGGCCTCCATTATCGTGCTTCAGATTTTAGCCATTGTCATCGTCCACTTTAATTCCAATACGGCCAACAGTTTCCTTTTTGATTTCGTGTTGTCGGGCATATTGATTTTCATTTGTGGGACGGTTCTGAATAAGAAAGTCGCCCTTGCCTGGTTCGTAGTAGCATCCATCAGCCTATACGTCGCTTACGAAAACCGGGGAACGGATTTTAATTATCACATGCTTACGCAAAAGGAAGAGCAGCAATTTGAAGAAAAGCTGGCTAAAAACGATCCTGAAGCAGTTGAAAGATACGAAACTTTAATGAAAGAGAACAAAAAACCTCTGCCAATAAAACTCTACTTGAGCATATGGATTGTTTTTTTGCTTCTTATATTACTCCCTTCTTACTTTGAAGGGGGTATGATCGACAACATTTTAAAGGTTATTCCCACCGTGGTAAACAACATCAATATTGCCACAGAAGAACGCAACAAACTGGAAAAGGAAAATATCAGAATGGGGATGGAACTAGATGTGGCCAAACGTATTCAAACCATGGTGCTCCCTCAGAACGAGGAAATAGAAAAATCCAAAGAATTGGATATTGGAGCTACTATGATAACAGCCACAGAAGTGGGAGGTGATTTTTATGAAATATTGCCCCAGCAGGATGGCAGCACCTTATTCTGTATTGGGGATGTCACGGATCACGGATTGTATTCGGGTATTGTTATGTTAATGACTCAGTCCGTTGTAAGGGCCACTGCGGATGAACAAAAAACAGATCTCCCGGCCACCCTTAACAGAATTAACTCTGTACTTTACCGGAACATTCAAATCAGACTTGCAAACCGGCGAAACCTTACCTTATCCCTGCTTCATTACAAAAACGGCACCTTCCGCATAACAGGCCAGCACGAGTTCATTCTTCTTCTTCGAAAGGGCTCCGACAAAGTTGAAAAGATAGACACCATCGATCTGGGTATGTATATCGGATTTGTCGAAGATATTTCCGAATTTGTTGATGAAATAACCCTATCAGTTAATCCAGGAGACATCATGATGCTATATACAGATGGCATCACGGAAACTGAGTGTCCCTATAATACATTCTATGGCCTCGAACGTTTGATGGAAACATTTAAGGCAAATAAGGAACTCAAATCTCAGGAAATCGTAGAAAATGTAATAAAAGATGTCGAGCAGTTCAGAGGGAATCAAAAAATGCTCGATGATATTTCATTGGTAGTTATTAAACGTGTGTAAAGATCAAATTTCATGAAAGAACAAATCTTAGGTGATTACGAGCTTACTCCGGATTATCTCCCTGCTGAAGGTGACCTAAAACTTACCGTTAAACCAATAGACCTGATAACACATTGGCGCCGTTGTGGTATGATTGCTGACTTCGTTGCTGAATACTACGAATCGGGTGAAACAGAAATTGATAAAAACATTGTTTCCACTGTGTTTAATGAATTGATTGAAAACGCTTCAAAGTATTCTACAAAACGCGACTCGGAAATTCATATTGAAGTCAAGCGGTATAATAGAATTCTCAAAATGCAGGTATCCAATATCAGCAATCAATCCTACTTTGAATCATTGATCAACAGATTGACACACATCATCAATTCAAAAAATCTTGATGAATTGTTTTATAATGAAATGCTTAAAAAAGCAAACGGAGACAAACAATCTGAAATCGGTTTACTTATCATGATCAAAGATTATCAGATCAAACTTGGCGCAAAGCTGGCAGAAAAAGGAGAAGATCTGTTCGAAATCACGGTTCAGGCCTATTATTTTATAGACAATCACGAATGAATGAGAATAACTGCTGCATAATTATAACTATTTGTAAAAAATAACGCTATAAAGATTATGGAACTAAACGTTGGGGATGCAAAACTAAACTACGATAAAAGCCAAAATACTATTGTAATAGAAGGGTCAATGCGCCTTGCCAATCTTTCCGAATACGAAGTGGTAAGTGATTTTCTCAACAAGGTTGTTGAACAAGCAAACAACAGTTTGAAAATCGATTTGAAAAACCTTCAATTCCTTAACAGTTCGGGAATCACTACTTTCAGTATGTTTATACTTTCCTGTAAAAAACAAGGAAAACCCAAATTGAAAATTTTTGGATCAAATGAGATTTCATGGCAGGAAAAATCATTGAGAAATTTTAAAAAACTGTGGGATGACGTCGAAGTTGAAGTTAATTAAACATATTGCAAAAGATGAAATCAAACTCAGGCCCATTGATGATTATGTTCATCTTCACCAAAAATATCATCAGTTACTTAAAGATTATAACCACCTGAAAAATGAATATCAGGATCAAAAGGTCCTGTATAACAATCTTATCGAACACAGTACATTTATTGAGAACGAGTTGGATGAAAAGCTCAAGATAATTGAAAATGCAAACAAAAAGATCAACCAAAGCATTACTTATGCCAAGCGGATTCAATATGCTGTATTTCCGCAAAAATCAGAACTATATAATCTTCTCCCCCACTCATTTATTCTCCATCGAAGCAGAGATGTGGTCAGCGGGGATTTCTACTGGTTTAAAAAAGTCGACCATCGAATTTTTATAGCTGCTGCTGACTGTACTGGTCACGGAATACCAGGAGCATTCATGAGTATGCTAGGCATTGCCTTTTTAAACGAAGTGACTCAGCATACAGAAAGGCCTGCCGACCAAATTCTTGAAGATCTTCGGGATCGCATGAAATCTTCACTCCATCAGCAGGGTGATCCCAAAGAGACAAAAGACGGTATGGATTTGGCTTTTTGTGCCATCGACATGCAAAAAAATATCCTGGAGTTTTCAGGTGCTTACCGGCCTCTTTACCATTTTCGGGACAATCAACTAAATGAATATAAAGGCAACAGGGTTCCCATTGGTATTTCAATCAAAGAAAGGCCGTTCATCAAACATGAAATCAAGCTGCAGCCGGGCGATACCTTCTATATATTTTCAGATGGATATATAGATCAAATCACCCCCAACAGAAAAAAATACAAATCCAGACGCTTTAAAAATTTTCTCCAGGATATCCATACCTTTGACCTACCCAAACAAAAAGCCTTGCTTGAAGAAGAACTTGACAACTGGCAAAAAAATGAGGAGCAGGTAGATGATATCCTGGTTATGGGCTTTCGGATAAATAATTTGAGCGAATAGCATTTTATGCCCTAATAGTGATGATGAACAAAGATGGTGTGTTACCATAATCTTTTATATCAGGGGAACCTATCGTGTTTGCCCTGCATCACTCCTTTTGTCCGCAAATAATACCGCTACATTTAAGGAATTTAATAACTGAAATTCAGTGTCCTGTCACACGTGGGAATACAGTTGCGATTCAACATCTTACTATTCTGCCACCCCTGTGGAGATCATCTACCGATTCCCTCCAATTGTGCAATAAAATAATCCAGCTCTGGTCTGAGATCAATATGGGGATATTTATCCAGAAGCTGTTCTGTCTTTTCAATCTGTTTTTTCAGAAAATCGTGGTATTCCAGAGATCGTGGATGGAAAGGTCGGTGATTTCTTGCTTTAACAATGGCTTCCACTTTTTCCATTAATTTTCGGGTGGATTTTTTCACATAGATATCGCAAAAACGTTCCCAGATGTAATGAATCCCTGTATCTCCCGGATGGATCATGTCTTCAGCGTAGAAACGGTAATCCCTTAATTCGTCCATCATTATCTCATAAGAAGGAAAGTATTCCAGATAGGGAAATTCCTCAAGTAGTTTTTTTATGGCTAGAACCAATATCGCTTTGCTTTGCTGATTGCCGGCTGC
>JBNJFN010000332.1:0-4153 GCA_051746885.1 Bacteroidota bacterium
ATTCCGGTTGAATGGGGTCCCATTTCAAGTATTCAACCCTATGTTGACTATACTTTGATTGATAAAACAAATGAAAATTTCCACGACACTGAACATTTAATTCCCGGATTCCTTGTAAGTGCAGGTGGTATTTATACATATGTTGACTATGCAATGGGTAAAAACCAGCCATGGCTGACTGACGATTTCGGAAAAGGATTAGGCTCAGGTGTAGCGGATCCGGATTGGAACAAACGTTTTAACATCAATATTGGATACTATTTCTAAAAAACAATAAATAATTAATATGGCCGACGATAGAGATATTAGAATTAAAGTAGAGGATCTGACCCTCATTTTTGGTAAAAAGAAGAAAGAGGCGCTGGAACTTCTCAATCAGGGTTACAGCAAAACTGAAATCCTGAAAAAGACCAAATGCACCGTAGGTGTAAACAAGGCCAGTTTTGAGATTAAGAAGGGAGAAATTTTTGTTATCATGGGGCTGTCGGGCAGCGGAAAGTCAACACTTATCAGGTGTTTGAACCGTTTAAATGACCCAACAGATGGAAGGGTGTTTTTTAAAGACCATGACATTACCCGTGATACCAACAAACAATTGCTCACTACCCGCCGTACCGAAATGAGTATGGTCTTTCAGCAATTTGGGCTGCTACCCCACCGGAGTATCCTGGAAAATGCAGCTTTCGGTCTCGAAATAAGGGGAGAGCCAAAAGAACAAAGGGAGGAAAAAGCCAGAAAGGCATTGAAAACCGTTGGATTGGAAGGCTACGAAGCCCAGTATCCCAAAGAAATGTCGGGGGGTATGCAGCAACGTGTTGGACTGGCAAGAGCCCTTGCCAATGACACTGATGTTTTGTTGATGGACGAAGCCTTTTCAGCGCTCGACCCACTGATTAAATCCGACATGCAGGATGAATTGCTGCAAATCCAGAATAAATTGCACAAAACCATTGTGTTTATTACACACGACCTGGATGAAGCAATGAAAGTGGGCGACCGGATTGCCATTATGAAAGATGGTGTGGTGGAACAAATTGGAACTGCCGAGGAAATACTTACCAATCCGGCTACCGAATATGTAAAAGCTTTTGTTGAAAAAGTAGATCGCAAAACCATTATTACAGCAGAAACACTAATGTTCGACCGGCCCACAGTGGTGCAGTTTAAAAAAGACGGACCGAGAGGTGCGATACGTAAAATGCGTGATGCAGGCGTTGATGTTCTTCCGGTTGAAGACAGCAAGGAAAAGTTCATGGGTTATGTATGGCTTGAAGATATGCTGAAACTTGAAAAAGAGAAAGCTAAAACTGTAGAAAGTGCCTTGCATACTGAAGTTCCGAGTGTTTACAAACATTATACAGTGGAGGATATGCTGCCGCTGATTACAGGGCACCATCATCCGCTTGCGGTTGTTGACGAAAAAGATGGAAGATTACTTGGATTAGTCACACAAACTTCGTTAATTATTGAGTCAACGCGCTTTAACGACAAAGAGATGGATAAATTAATTGGAGAAGCAAACGAATTATAATATGGAAAAAATTTTACCAATTGGAGAATATATCGAGAAAGGGATTAATTCTTTAGAAGAAAATTTATCCTTTCTTTGGGGCTCCATCGACGATGGCATTTCATGGATCGTGGAAAACATGAATGATTTGTTTCTTGCGATACCTTTTGTTGTCATCCTGGTATTGATAGCCTTTATCGCCTATTATGTAAAGGCCGGCAATAAAATGTTTACCAAAGCCGGACTTAAAAAAGCATACGGGCTTACTATTTTTGTAATCCTCGGTTTATTACTGATTTGGGCGATGGGCTATTGGGAAGAGGCCATTCAAACCACAACGCTGGTGCTTGTTTCCACCATTATTGCATTAATTTTGGGCATCCCCTTTGGAATATGGTCAGCCAAAAGTAATACGGCAGATACTATTATAAGGCCCATTCTTGACTTTATGCAGACCATGCCCGCTTTTGTTTACCTGATTCCGGCCATCTTCTTTTTCAGTGTTGGGAATACACCTGGTGTTATTGCAACCGTAATTTTTTCGTTGCCGCCATCAGTTAGGTTAACCAATCTGGGAATCAGAAATGTTCCGGGCGATGTAATTGAAGCAGGCAGGGCATTTGGTGCCAACGAGAACCAGATCTTATACAAAATACAGTTACCGCTTGCCATGCCAACCATACTCGCAGGCATCAACCAGGTAATTTTGCTCGCACTGTCAATGGTGGTAATTGCTTCAATGGTTGGGGCACGAGGACTGGGTAGCATTGTTTACCAGGGAATTCAACAAAATGATATTGCAAAAGGATTTGAATCCGGTTTGGGTATTGTTGTTTTGGCAATGATACTCGACAGGATTACACAATCCATTGGAAGTAAAAAATAAGTATTAACCTTAAAAAACGAATAATTATGATGAAAATTAGAAAATTACTGAGCTTATTAGTAGTAGTGGGACTTGCTTTTGCCATTAGCTCTTGCGGTGGCGGGTCAGGCTCACAGGAAGATTCAAAAGAAGTAACAATATTATACCCGAACTGGGGAGAAGGAATTGCCTTCACCCATCTGGCAAAAGTTGCCCTTGAAGACAAAGGGTATGATGTTGATATCATTAATCTGGAGCCGGGATTAATTTACGGCGAGTTGTCAAAAGAAAATTCAAAAGGAGACGTTTTCCTCGATGCATGGTTGCCACATACTCATGCCCCTTACTGGGAAGATTACGGTGACGACCTGGTTAAACTGGGAGAATCGTTCAGCAATGGTACAACAGGATTGGTTGTACCATCATATGTCGATATTAATTCTATTGAAGAATTGAATGACCATGTGGATGAATTTGACGGTGAAATTATTGGTATCGGCAGTGGAGCAGGAATCCACGCGAATACGTTAAAAGCCATTGAGGAATATGACCTCGATTTTGAACAAATTACATCCAGTGGGCCGGCTATGGTAGCCAGTTTGGAAAAAGCTGTTAATGATGACGAATGGATTGTGATTACCGGCTGGAAACCACATTTCAAATGGGCAAATTTCGACATCAAATACCTGGATGATCCGAAAGATATTTATCCGAAAGATGTTTGTGCTATCGTTTCAAGGAGTGGTTTTGAAGAAGACAGCCCCGAAGCTGCACAATTCTTTAAAAACTTTAACCTGAGCGAAGAACAGCTTTACAATCTAATGAACGACATTGATATTGAAGGCGAAGAACCCGGAGCAACAAAATGGTACCAAGCCAATAAAGATATGGTTGACGGCTGGTTTGAGTAATATAAAGTCTGGAAAATAATTTCAGATTATTCAAAAAGTTATATATAAAAAACCTGGAAGTTTAATTCTTCCAGGTTTTTTTATGGATACAAGAAAAGGTTGCCGAAATCGGCAACCTTTTGGTTTTGGACAAATAATCAGATTACTTCATATTATCCTCACTCCTCAAATTTTCAATTCTATTCTACAAAACATGAAGAATTTTTACCCGGATTATCTGACAATCAATTTTTCAGTCACTTTAGTATTACCAGATTCCAGTGAGATAAAATAAATACCCGGCTGTATTCCTGATAATTCAACTCTCTGTGCAGGTTGAGTAACATTAATAACTTTTAGTATTTTCCCTGAAATATCAATTATCTGCAATTTACCGTTCATCTCATCCGAACTAATGGTAATATAATCAGTTGCAGGGTTTGGATAGAACTGCATGTTTATTTTACTGTAATTTTCTATACCTGTAGCAGTTAAATCAGGTAAAACGACCTCATCGATAACATGTACCACACCATTCTGTGCTTCAATGTCAACTGCAGTTATATTGCTCACGCGGCCGTTGGGGTCGGTCAGTGTGGCGCCACCTTCGAGGCTGAACGTCAACTCCTGTCCAAGCAGGGTTTCGGCTGCCAGGCCTTCACTTAAATCAGCGGACATCACGTTTCCGGCCAAAACGTGCATTTGCAATACAGCTTCCAGCGTTTCGGTATCGATGTCGCCCAGTGAGCTTGCGCCCAGTTCATCCAAAAGTGCAGCAAAGGCAGCGTTGGTCGGGGCAAATACGGTGAATGGTCCTTCACCGGTCAGAGCACTTACAAAGTCAATGGTCAAATCTTCCCTGGTCAAAGCAGCTACGAGAATGCTGAA
>JBNJFN010000333.1:0-4142 GCA_051746885.1 Bacteroidota bacterium
CTACAGCCCTGCCTGGAAATTAATTTAAGACACAACATGGGGCTTGCCAATATCCGGCTAAAAAGACACATCCACCCCCAGGCGAAAGGCATCTGGAAAGCCGAAGCATTCAGAAATATTGAATGGAAGCACTTTTGCAGAGAGAAAAAGCAAAAGCATCCCCCACGCTTTAGCGAAGGAAAACTTCGCAAAGGTTTCTTACCCCTGACAAATCCTGAGGGAAATAAACAATTCGGTGTCTGGCTTGAGGTGGAATGAATCAGGTTCCGGCTTCTTCATTTTCAAGCCTGTCCTTTCGCAAAACAGGAGCAAGTTCTTCATGGATCAGCTTCACCGTTGCGTTATAGCCTATCTCGACAAGCTCATCAACACGATCAAAATCCAAAAAAGTAAAATTTTTCATCTCATCAGGTTCAATCATAAAATCGCACATTTTCCGGCTTTCCACAACATTCTGCTCAATCCCCAAACTAAAAGTGCGTTGAGCAATATCACTAAGCCCGTTTAGTTTTTCCATGGGGCCGTTATAATTTACGTGCACTCCGAGCAGGGTTTTGCACTTATCTTTTATGGAAGCGGCAGGTAGATTATCAAAAAGACCTCCATCTACATAAATTGTATCGTTTATAACCTGGGGCATAATAATCACAGGCACGGAACAAGAAGCCAACACATAATCAAAAAGCGGCCCGTTTTCGCCCTTAACCTCATTCGCTCCCTGGTTAAGGTTGGTAACTGAAAGATAAAATGGTTTCTGAAGGGAGGAAAAATCATCAGAAGGAATTTCGTTTTTTAGAATTCGCCTGATCGCATTGAGCTCAAAAAGACCGTTTTGGCCAAAACGAAGAGAAACCATATTGTAAACTTTATCCTTTTTTACAAGTTTAAGGATGTGGTCTGTGCTGATACCAGCTGAATACAGAACTCCGATCAGCGCCCCCATACTTGTGCCCGACACAATATCAGGTGACATCCCATACTCATCGAGGGCTTTTAGCACACCAATATGAGCATATCCGCGAGCACTCCCCCCACTGAGTGCAATTCCTATCTCATGGACATAGGAACTTCCATTGGATACTGAATTCACTTGCGTTTTGGCTGAAGTGTTTTTTTCAACTTTATTGTTTCTCCTGAACAATTGGTTCAACAAACCCATAAATTCTTTCTGTTTTTCTAAAAATCTATTTTAAACCATCTTACACACAACTTAATCAACTTTATCTATGTCAGAAAATTCCTTTTAAGCCCTAATGCAGAGGCGATTGAAAAAGTCAGGGAGAAGCCGACTGGTGGGTGAGGTTCGCCAAAATTTATGAACACCCTGTACTCACCCTGGGTGATAATTAGGCATATTTATTAAAGGCTCTTTCTTAGTAAAAATTACACAGCGTAAATCGGGGTGTTATTCTCATAGATTCCTATATATCAGAATAATTAATATTGTATGAGATTGGCACCATGCTTTCAACAGGGTATTGTAAAAAGGCTATAAACACCCCTTCAGTCCACTTTATCCTGTATGATATTTTTAACAAAAGCAATTGTTTATTGGTCAGAAATAATTACACGGGGTGAAGCGGGCGTCCCCAGGTACAAAATTATTACCATTTTTTTGCAAAACACCTATCACTAACACATGTAAATATAAGTTATAATCGCTTCATATCCAAAGCCATTTGCGATTTTCAGATGGCCTTAATGTATTTCCCAAAAAGGGAAAAACTCCCGCTTTGAGAAGCCTGCTTAATTCATGAATAAAGCAGGTCAATCTCTATTCTTTGGGATAATTTGTGTCTTCAAAGTTAAAGAGATTCTCAATGCCTGTAAAAATAGCAAAAAGGGAAAGAACATTCAATGTCCTTTCCCCTTTAGATTTCTGATTATTCATTTAATAAGTCAGTTCATTCAAGCCTCTTTGCTGTACATCAACAAGGCCGAATAAGTATTAATCCCCTGGCTGGAATGTGCAGAATACTCCAAAGCTATCACCTCATCGGGCTCAACACCTTCCTGGCTCAGAAAGGCATTGATCTGATCATCCAGGGACATATCATAGTCATCCAGGCCTGTGTACTGAAAATGCTTAGTTAATACTTTTTTCATAAGTTGTGTGAATTACTTGATTTTTATTCCAGAATTAATTTTTAATTACTTTACGCAACAAAACCGTTTTTGATTCATCAAAAACATGCAAAAGAACAAAAAATTTCCCGGTGAGGAATAAAATTTCAGTCCCGGCTAAACCTCCGGTTTTATTTCAGCTGATTCACCTCTTCTGCCAATTCCCGGAATTTAGCTTCCATGTCTTCTCTAACTTTTCGAAAGTAAGTTTTGACAAGTTTGGGGTCGTCTTTGCCGTCAGGGTGATTCGCTTTATAAATCAAATTATTACGCAACTCAACAGCTTTATTGACCACATTTTTAAAATTCTCTTCAGTGACACCATCAAACAACATTTTCCGAACATAGGCCTCGGTAATGATATCAGAAGTTACCGCATTGATCTCTTTTTTCAAGTCTTTTATACTTGCCATAGCAATCTGGTTTTAATTTTTCAATTCAAATGTAGGCCTTTTTACCGGGCAAAACAACTCAAAAGCTTTATCATAAAATCATTTCAAAAGGTTCATTCATCACCAAATTCCTGACGTTCATAAAAGTTTGACCGTTTTCCCTCCTCAACATCTGACAAAGGTTACATAATTCATTAAATTTGTTTGTGTCAGAAAGTGCTTGTGCTTTTTACCCAAAGCGCAGCCTGACCCAAGTAACCCATGTTCAAAAAGAGAGAGACGGTCCAAAACGTTGGGTCGTCTTTCTTATTTATAAAGGACACTATCCAGATGATTGATCACCCGCTGCTTCAGAGAATCCGGCAGATTTCGAATGCGTGTATCATGACACCCCCCTGCTTTTTCTACCTTAAGAACATGCTCAAAACCTTCGGTATTCAGAGATGTGGCACTCCATGGATCATTTTCGCCCGTAATTACAATCATCTCCGGATCGACCGATCTTAACTTTTCTAAAAGACGAACAGGGGTATTAGTTTCAAAGACCGGCGATGCCTGCCGTGGGATCATAAATTTGCTGGAAACGGTATCTGCCTCAATTTCATCTAA
The DNA here is from genome assembly GCA_051746885.1 of Bacteroidota bacterium. Lineage (GTDB taxonomy): Bacteria > Bacteroidota > Bacteroidia > Bacteroidales > UBA12077 > JAGXLC01. The sequence continues at coordinate 3,126 of JBNJFN010000333.1, forward strand.
CCAGGGTCTCACAGGTGTTGCAAGATAGGGATAATAACCCAGCTCCTTGTAGGCCTGATAAAAAAAAGGGCCGATGTCTTCCCATTGCTGGTCCGAAAAGTATCCGAAATCACTTGACTGTTGCAAATGAGAAAATAGTTTTTCGGCAGAAACACCCGGTTCAGGTACATGGTCGACAGGGCCGCACCATTGCCATAAACTGAAAGGATATTCAAGTACCGCCAGCTCAAATGCCTTCTCCAGCCCCATCCTGAAAGTATATCCCTGATTTTCGGCCATCTCTTTAAATAGAGGCATCAGTTCATCCTTTCTTTTCAGAACCTCTTTTTGAAAAACCCAAATGTCCTCCCGTTGTTGCGGCGTTCCTACCTGATCAAAAAAATCGATCAACCGCTCATCTTCTTTCTCCATATTGAAAGGGGCCACATAAGCAACCGTCACATCCACATCATCAGAAAAAAATGCACGATGAATCATAGCTGCCTGACCACCTTTACTGACACCGCTGTTCACCCATTTACCATGGTAAACGGGTTTTAGCATTTCCACAATACGGTGGTGATCCCGGGCCGATTGTTCAATGGTTAAATGTTTCCAGTCAATGGAATCGGGAACCGACTGGCCAAAATAACGATGTTCAACTATCACCTGATTGGCTTTCAAAATGCCGGCCAATTCGGAGGTATAACTTCGCGGTGCCATATATCCTTCATTAACCATCACCACAGGGGCTTCAAATGAGCGGTGCGAAAGCCAGACCCTTTGCCGGAAAGAGCCTTTTTCAGGATGATCATGATCAAGAGGCTGCTCTACCCATAAAAGCCAGGCATCTTCAAACAATGAATCAGCCGAAACCTTTTCCATCGATACAATATCATCACAACGCTCAAGAAATTCGGATACAGAAGACTGGCCCACGGCTTGAAAAGAAAATGAAATAACAGAAAATACCAGCACGCCAGCATACAATAACTTTCTCATAAAACGAATGATTTCAATAACCGACCCCAATTTATC
>JBNJFN010000334.1:0-4128 GCA_051746885.1 Bacteroidota bacterium
AAACAAACAAAAGAGATGGAGGTGCATTTTTATCCACCATGAAACGAAGGCTGAGGTTTTTCTCCGAATACAAGTGAATAATCTTACTGCCTACTAATTTACTGTTTACTAATTAATTACTGCTTATTCTGCTTGTCCCCCTCTTCATCCTTACAATCACAGATGTCATCCAGGTTTTTATTATAAACATCCATGGCCTGGTGGCTCATGCCCATACTGGAAAACCCGCCGTCGTGGTAAAGGTTTTGCATGGTCACTTTACGTGTAAAATCAGAGAACAGGGTGATGCAGTAGTCTGCACATTCTTCAGCCGTGGCATTGCCCAGGGGAGACATGCGTTCCGAAAAATCAAGCAATCCTTCAAAACCCATCACTCCACTTCCGGCTGTACTGGGGGTGGGAGATTGAGAGATCGTATTGATCCGGATCTTTTTTTCACGACCATATATGTATCCAAAACTTCTGGCAATGGATTCGAGTAGTGCTTTGGCATCAGCCATATCATTATAACCGTAAAGCGTCCGTTGTGCAGCAACATAAGACAACGCCACCACGGAACCCCATTCATCGATGGCATCCATTTTACGGGCTGTTTGCAGGATCTTGTGAAATGAAAGTGCGGAAACATCCAGTGTTTTTAAAAAGTAATCGTAATTTGTATCGTCATACGTATAACCCTTCCGCACATTGGGCGACATACCGATAGAATGGAGTATAAAATCGAGTTTGCCTCCGAATTGTTCCATCGACTTTTCAAAAAGAGATTCCAACTCTTCAATCTTAGTCGCATCAGCAGGAATCACCTGGGTATTGAGTTTTTCCGCAAGCTTCTTTACATTCCCCATTCTTAATGCTACAGGAGCATTGGTAAGTATTACCTCTGCTCCTTCTTCATGCGCCCTTTCGGCAACATTCCAGGCAATCGAGTTTTCATTTAAGGCACCAAATATGACCCCTTTTTTACCTTTTAACAGATTACATGCCATAATATTCTTCGGGTTTCTTTCAATACTGGAACAAATTAAAAGGTATAAGGTTTTTTACCAGCTCGATTTTCTCAGGATTTTCCCAGAAATTCCCTGGCATTTTGGAGCGCAGTATCGGTCAATTCTTCTCCGCTAAGCATCTTGGCTATCTCTTGTATCCTTTCATCCCCCTCTAGCTGCTTTATATGGGTATGGGTGGATTCATTATCATCATATTTATAGACCATATAATGGTAATCGCCTTTGCTTGCGATCTGGGGCAGATGAGTAATATTCAGTACCTGCATATTCCGGGCCATCTCCTTCATAATGGTACCCATCTTATCCGCTATATCTCCCGAGGTACCCGAATCGATTTCATCAAAGATGATGGTTGGTAAGGCTTTGGTTTCTGCAATGGTTGATTTAAGGCTCAACATAAGCCTTGAGAGCTCCCCTCCACTCGCGACTCTGGAAATATCCTCCAAATCTACATTTTTATTGGCCGAAAAAAGAAACTTCACGTGGTCCAGTCCATATTCATTGAACGTTTCCAGATTGGTCCGTTGGATTTTAAAGGATGCATTGGGTATGCCCAGTTCCTTTAACATAGAAGTAATCTTTTTCTCTATTGGAGGTATGCTCTTTTTACGGCTCTCAGAAAGTTTGCCCGCAGCAGCGGAAAGTTCTTCTCCTTTTGATTTAAGGGCTTTCTCCAGTTCTTCCAGGTGAAAATCATAATTGTTGATCTCTTCAAGTTTTTTGCCCAGATCCTCTTTTATATCGATTAATTCTTTTTCTGTAGAAACCCGGTGTTTGTGCTGCAGTGAATAGATGTCATCCAGCCTCTGCTGAATGTATTCAGCACGACCGGGATCATGTTCAACATTTTCATTAAGCATGTCGATCTCATGGGATAAATCCTGCAGCTCAATATAAGTGCTCTCCAAGCGTTCACTGATCTCTTTGACCTTTGGATAATAATCCACTATCTTCCGCAGGGAATCTCCTGCTTCCCGGGCTTGAGAAATGATGGAAGCTTCTTCATTGTTTAACAAATACGAGGCACTGGAAAGATTATGCTTGATCTCTTCCGCATGATTCAATGTTTCAAGCTCACTTTCCAGCTCTTCCTGTTCCCCATCCCTCAAATTGGCTTTTTCTAACTGGTCAAACTGAAAGCGGTAATAATCATAATCGGCACTGGCTTGCTCCGCTTTTTCCTTCAGATTATTGTACTGTTTTTGCAGTTCTTTATATTCCTTATATTTGTTTTGATAATCATTCAAAAGCGCTTCATTATGAGCATAGGAATCAACTACATCCAACTGAAAAACATTATCCTTTAAAATAAGGTTCTGATGCTGGCTGTGTATATCCACGATGTGATCTCCAAGCTCCTTTAACATTTTGATGTTTACAGGAGTATCATTGACAAAAGCCCTCGATTTTCCTTTACTGCTTATTTCCCTTCGTATAATGGTTTCTTCTTCATAATCAAGATCGTGTTTTTCGAAAATTTCCTTTATACGGTAGTTTGAAATATGAAATGTAGCTTCCACCACGCACTTTCTGGATTCATCCTTTAATACAGAAGTATCAGCCCTGTTTCCTAGAATCAACGAGAGGGCTCCTATCAATATGGATTTTCCCGCCCCCGTCTCTCCTGTTATCGTAATAAAACCCGGGTAAAACGTGATATAAATCTCATCTATGAGTGCATAATTTTGTATTTTCAATGATTGAAGCATGGTATGCCCGTATTATTTACTCAATACTTTCAAGTAAATTTAACAATAAAGTATGACTGCACCACCCTACTGTGTAATTTTTTTATATTTTTCACTATGGGAAGGATCTATTTCAGCCAAAATTTCATACACCCTTTCCGACTCATTCATGGGAGATTCGGAGTACACATTCACCAACTCATTTGATTTGGTTTCGATGATCAATTTCATGAAAAACATTTGGGGATCAGGACTTTCACGGTGAACTTCCTGCAATAGCTCCAGGCTTTCCGATATTCCGGCTCTTGACTGAGAAACATTATCATGCATCTTATCAAGACCCTGTCGGTGATATTGATATATGAATTCCCTGACTTTTTCGTACTCATTGTTCAGAATATTCTCCACAAGCCAATACCGGTTTCTTCTGCTTTCACTAGCCTTCCAACCTGATCCTTCAGCATTCTGCGCATTGCTTACGATCTGCTGTGCCCTTTGAAAATGGGGAGTTCCTCCCTTCAATTCAAAAGAATCGTAATCCAGGCCGATCATAATATAGGCATAATAAGCCAGAATGGAAGTAAGGTTCGATTTAAAATCATTGATATCAAACTCCAGGGATTCATTCTCCTCGTATCTGAATTGAATATCGTCGTCCTTATAGCTGAAAAGAGCGGTATTGTATGAAGAATTAAAGACAGGTCTTCTGGAACTCACTGTCAGGGATCCGCTGAATTGGTCTCCGGAACGGTCTTCCAGATTGATCAATATCTTACATTCTATGCGCTCCTCATTGGCAAACTCATCTTCTGTCCACATCCGGGTATTCATAAACTCATAAACATCCTCCTGCAATGTTTTAAACACCTGCTTATTGGTGCCTTGTATCTGACTGGAAAGAATCTGAACATTGCATCTAAGTTCCTGGGCCATTCCTGAAAACTGGATCAGGCTAAATAAAAGCGTCAAATAAAATACTTTCTTATTCATCTGCCTTGAATTTCAATGATTTTTTTAACAATATCGACAGCCACAGCTTTTTTGGATTTCATTTCAAATTCCTCAACCTGGTGTTGTTTATCTATAATCTTTATCTTGTTGGTGTCGAACTGAAATCCCGAACCTTCTTCACTCAATTTATTCAATACGATATAATCAAGATTTTTATTTTCCAATTTCTTAACTGCATGCTCTATCTCATTATGAGTTTCCAAAGCAAAGCCCAGCAATAATTGATTTTTCTCCTTCATTAAACCCAGCTCCCGGGCAATATCCATGGTCGGCTCCAGTTCAATTGTCCATGTCTCTCTATTCTTTTTTATCTTTTTGTCATATATTTTGGAAGGCTTAAAATCACTTACGGCAGCAGATAATACGGCACCATCAGCTCCGGGGAATTTATCCATTGCCTGCCGGTACATCTCATCGGCTGA
>JBNJFN010000335.1:0-4125 GCA_051746885.1 Bacteroidota bacterium
CGTGTTATGGTCATAATATCTCCAATCAGTTGTAGTAAGGCGATTTTCCTTTTTTAAATCTTCATATACTTTGGTACCCGGATAGGGAGTCAAAACATTGAATGACACCGTACTGACCTTATTTTTAACAAGAAATTTCACCGTTTCATCAAAAATTCCCTTTTTGTCGCTATCCAGTCCAAACACCATAGAAGCATGAACCAGAATGCCCATCTCTTTGATCTTTTTCAATGAATCTTCCAACTCCTTTATTTCTTTGATCGATTTTTTAAACGATTTTGATTGCTCCTCTCCGATGCTCTCTATTCCAAGAAACAGCGCTTTGCATCCACTATCGGCAGCCAATTGCAGAAGCTCCTTATCTTTTACCAGCAAGGAAACCGAAGCCTGTCCCCCCCATTTGATGTTTAAAGGCTTAATGGCTCTAAACAGCTCTTTAGCGTATTTTGGATCGCCTATAATGTTATCATCCAAAAACATAAAATGTTTGGCCCCCGATTCTTTGATATCCCGCACTACATTTTCTACAGGAATATGACGGATTTTTTTGCCAAAAAGATCGGTTACACAACAAAAATCACAATTATAAGGACAGCCGCGAGTTGTTGTGATGGGAATCAGGTTAAACAACCTCCTTTGTCTAATGGAACTAAAGACTTTCGGGACATACTTGCTTAAATCCGGATCAGGATCTTTGTAAGTTTGCTTAAGCTCATTATTTTCAAAATCTTCAAGCACTACCGGCCAAACGCCTTCGGCCTCTCCTTTTACCACACAATCTGCATGCTGAAGCGCCTCATCAGGCAAAATAGTAGGATGCACACCACCAAGCACTACTGTTTTTCCTCTTTTTTTAAATTCGGAGCAAAGTTCATACGCCCTGGGAGCATTTGCTGTCATACAACTGATTCCAACCAGATCGCATTCCTGATCAAGATCAATATCATCGGTTTCTTCCTCAATGGTAGTAACTTCATGTTTAGATGGAGTTAAACCTTCAAGGATATAAAGTGCGAGTTGAGGCATCATAAGCTCCTTATTCGTCCTTTTATTGCTGTCAATAGCGGGGGAAATTAAAAGAATTTTCATAAAAATAATGTTAAATAATACAATTACACGAATGCATAAAAAACATTTTATCGGCTACATCAAAGGGTTTGCTCTTGATTTTGCTGAAGAAAATGCGCTCTAATTGTGGAAATACGTCTCACGAAAATAAAAAAAATAAAAAATCAATCCAAAAATCTAAGTCAATAGGATATATTTACTTTTCATGCAGGGTACTCTCTATATGGCGTACAACGGGCACGCCTATGTTCAGCAGCGGTTTTTGGGTCACGTCCTTATCCCCCGTACAAAACATTTAAATTTCCTTTTTAGCCTGCAGGGAAGGACAAATTGCCAAAAATCGATTCCACAATATAGTATGGTAATCGTGCGCATCACGGTTTAGTTCAACACTAAGTACAACTTGTCTCGCAAAAGGCGGGATATTTGGCTATCGCCAAAAACGGCACTTAAATGTTATAGCTTGTGCGTCCAATTTTCAACCTTAAGTCCGGGGATTCTTTGGAAGTGCTTTTCATTGTTTGTGGCTATGACCATTTCATTTTCAATGGCAACGCCTGCAATAAGTAAGTCTATATCATCTAGCATCTCTCCTTTTTGTCTAAGGGTAGTATATAATTCAGCAGAGATTTTACAAGATTTTTCGGTCAAGGAGGTGACTAAATTGTCTGAAGCAAATTCCTCAAAAACTTCAAGTTGTTTTAATGCATTTTTTGCTAAAAGTCCACTTGAAATTTCATAATATGTGATAAGACTTATTTCAATTAATTCGAAAGACTCAAGATAAATTGAAAAATTATTGATAACATTTTGATCTCCTTTATTTTTGCCAAATTCACAAAATAATTTGGACCTGAAAGCTTACTCTTAAAAAGCATAAGCTATAACGGTTGGCAATATGCGTAGGCCGGGATTTCGAAGCTCCAACCTGTCAAACCGTTACAATAACATAAAAGATTACCAGCCACCGGAAAGCGCAACAGGAATGTGTGGTGTAAACTGTTAAACAAGCAGATGCAATGGAACTTATCGAACATATTTTGAATGACAGAAATCTCACGGAAGCATGCCGTGAAGTAATCCGCAACCGTGGGGCAGGTGGAATAGACAGCGTGGGTGTAAAAGAATTGGAAGCTTATCTTCGTAAAAACAAAGAAAAGCTTAAGACCATAATAAGCTCGGGCAACTACATTCCACAACCTATCAGGGGAAAAGAAATCCCCAAGTCAAACGGCAAACTCGAAAAACGACTCATCGGTGTACCTCAGGGCGGTCCCATAAGCCCGTTACTTTCCAATATCATGCTTCACGAGGTAAATATCAACTGGTGGTAGAGGCAAAACGCTGGAAGGGGTTCAAGGCCAAGCTGAAGAGAAGAGGTTATGTTTCACTCATTGACTGTTTCAACCAAGTTGCACTGCACAAGAAAAACTATCCACTATTTCCCGGGATTTCATTCACCGCCATATCCCGCCAACGTAGGGACGTACGGTGGTGTGCCTGCCCCGTGACAAAAGGAAACGGGGAGAGGTGCACTGGTCCCGTTTTTCGGGATCAGCCGCCTGCTCGATTCCAGGTAGTGCTATTTCTGGAATTTCTTGGGGTCTACGTGGACAACCTTTCCGTTTTCTGATACAACTATATCAAAATTTCGGTCAATCTTATTCTTTATTAACCGTTGGTAATATAGCTCCAATCCTTTTATCAGCTTTTCCCTTTTTGTAAGATTATTTGTTGTCATTTTTCAAGCTTTTCATTAGTTCAAATATACGATTATTTTCAATCTTAGTAATTGTTTCAAAATTACCTTCTGCAATCAATTCTAAATTAGGAGTTGAATTATTAGTTATCATCCAATAATCGCAGGCAGGCATATATAAGTCAAACAAATTTTTAATCCCTGAATAATACCGTCTTCTGATAACTTTCTCTGGTATATCATGTCCACCCTCGGCTACACGTGTTTTAACTCTTTCAATCGCTAATTCAACTGAGTCCAGCCAGAAAAAAAGTAAGGTAACTTCATATCCGTTTTCTTTGGCTTTTTTTATTGTATTTAAAAAACTTTTAGATGATAATGTCGTCTCAAATGCAAAATCAAGTTTCTTTCTTAAAAATTCATTGATTTTTGCCAACATAATTCGTCCTGCTTCAATCGCTACTTTATCTGGATTAAACGGAGATAATCCCCGTGCTATTTCATCAGCGTTTATAAATTCTTCACAATCCAATATTTCTGGTAATACAGTATAAGATGCAGTCGTCTTTCCTGCACCATTACAACCTGAAATCACATATAAATTTGGCATTATTCATCTTTTTTCTCAAAATTAATCTTTTTTCATCAATTTCGATGAATGTTATATCCCGCATTACCTAAAACGGACACGCATATGTACTGCAGCGGTTTTAAGCCTGCGTTCTAACATGGAGAAGTCAGCAGAAGTCATAGTAATTGCAGACAACGAGTCCCGAAGCGCAACAGCGAAAAGTGATGTAAACTGTTAAACAAGCAGACGCAATGGAACTTATCGAACAAATTTTGAATGACAGAAATCTCACGGAAGCATGCCGTGAAGTAATCCGCAACCGTGGGGCAGGTGGAATAGACAGCGTGGGTGTAAAAGAATTGGAAGCTTATCTTCTTGAAAACAAAGAAAAGCTTAAGACCATAATATGCTCGGGCAACTACATTCCACAACCTATCAGGGGGAAAGAAATCCCCAAGTCAAACGGCAAACTCGAAAAACGACGCATCGGTGTACCTCAGGGCGGTCCCATAAGCCCGTTACTTTCCAATATCATGCTTCACGAGGTAAATATCAACTGGTGGTAGAGGCAAAACGCTTCACTTTTCATAAGCAATTTACTTGCATGCTTAACTTCTTCTAATGACTCCCAATGCATAATCATTGTCCATGAATTGTTCTTTCCTTTTACAAGCTCGGAGTCGATATAACCAGCTTGCTTCATGTGAAATTCTATTTCCACTGAATTGACAATCTCTTTAAAGGTTTCATCTGAAATAGCATTGTCTATATCAAATGAAACAATCTC
>JBNJFN010000336.1:0-4118 GCA_051746885.1 Bacteroidota bacterium
CTTAACCGTTGGTTTATGAACGATATTGGCACAACCCCCGTACGGAATTGAACATTTTCCACGTGTTTATTTTTTATTTATTGTTCACATGAATCCTAAGGACTTAGCAAAGCCAAAAGACGCAAGATTGCAAACAGAAAAGATCAGTTTACTATAAGCACTAAGCATCATGCAGAAAAGAAGTGTAATGCAGGCATCTGAGAGGAAAATAAAAAAGGGAAAGCCGACTGTTAAGACTTTCCCGTAAGGTTACGTAGCGAGAGTGAGGCTCGAACTCACGACCTCAGCATTATGAATGCTGCGCTCTAACCACCTGAGCTACCTCGCCATGATTTCAAAGCTGCAAATATAACATTTTATAAAAATTTTAATAAAGATTATTCAAAATTTTATAAATTGCATAAGATCATTTGAAGACAAAACCTCTGCAATATGAAATCGGAACTAAAGCTTGAATTTTTCTTAAACGTATCACCTACCATTTTATTTCCCCGCCTAAGCACCGCCGGTGGACTGGTTGAATGGTTCGCCGATGACATTAGTGTTAATGAGTATATATTCACTTTTATATGGAACGGAATGGAGTTCCCTGCCCGGATATTGCATCAAAAAATGAACCATTACATCCGGTTTAAGTGGATGGATGATCCGGAAAATCAAAGTTATTTTGAGTTCAAAATCATTGAGGACGATCTGACCGGTGATGTTACCCTTGTCGTTACTGACTTTGCAGAGGAAGAAGAAAAATCCGATATTTCAAACCTGTGGGAAAAGCAGATTGACAATCTGAGAAAAGCACTTGGCGTAACTTAGTTTCTCTTTCAGGGATTACTTTTCATTGTTTATAAACCCTACATTAACGCACCTCAATCTATTTTTCACTCTTTCTCTCAAGCATTCCTTAAGAAAATAACTTAATTTTGCAAACGTTTACATCTTAAAAAAACAGAGCGCCATACCTTGAAACGTTTACATAAATTACTGATCAAATCATTCATAAAACCACTCATAGCCACCTTTTTTGTGGCTCTGTTCATTCTGATCCTCCAGTTCTTATGGCGGGTCATTGATGATCTGGCTGGAAAAGGACTGGAATGGGACATTATTGCCGAGTTGTTGCTGTATGCTTCCGCTTCGTTGGTTCCCCTTGCTCTTCCCCTTGCCGTATTGTTGTCGTCTATCATGACCTTCGGGAATCTGGGAGAATATTCCGAGCTCACTGCCATAAAATCTTCCGGTATCTCGCTACAGAAATTCATGAAGCCACTGATCGTTCTGGTAAGTTGCCTGAGCATCGGGGCTTTCTTTTACGCCAATCATGTTATTCCCTATGCCAATCTCAAAGCATTATCCCTGCGTTACGACATCAAACAGCAAAGAGAGGAACTGCAAATCAGGGAAGGTGTATTCTACAATGATATTGAAGGTTACAGTATCAAAGTAGGCCAAAAGGATCCCCGCACCAACCTGATGAAAGACATCATGATCTATGAACACAATAAAGAAAAAGGAAATGCCCAGGTAACCGTTGCCGATTCAGGATACATCAACATGACCAGTGATGAGTCAAAGCTGCTGGTTACCCTTTATCATGGCCAATCCTATGCAGAGATGGAGGAAAGCAAAAAATCAAACCCACGGGGGGAAGAAAAACAATATCCTTTTCAACAGAGAACGTTCGATAAGGAAACCCTGTTAATTGACATTTCAGGCTTCTCTTTCAAACGCACCGATGAAGGACTTTTCAAGGACAATTACCAAATGCTCTCAATAAATGAACTGGAAAAGAACAGAGACTCCCTGATCCATGCATACAACGAAAGAGCCGCTGACCTTTCAAATGAACTGGATAAGAACCTGTTTCTTCAAGAAAAATATGACAGGCCTGCAAGAAACAAAGTCAAAGACAAACCAGAAGCCCAGGAGGTAAACAATCCCCGGCAAGCCCGGGAAAATTCTCAGAGTACCCATTCAGATGAAAAAAAAACAGATTCACACCCTTACATTTACCCACGCGACAGCCTGCAACCGGCAAAAGAAAAAGCATATGCCTATATGTATTCCGATTCCCCGGATTCAACATCCGAAAACTACGTAACCCGCCCATCTCTTTCCAACAGACAATATACAAGCCCTGACAGAGATGCTTTACCTCCAGACAACCCGGGTATAAAAGAACAATATATAAAATCAAACAATACCTTTGATGTGGATACTTTCCTGGACACCCTTGAAACCCGACATATAATGAATATAATAAACCATGCACTAAGCAATGCCAGACAAAACAGCCAGAAGATAACCGACTCAAAAAAGATATTTGAACAGAGGCAGAAGAAGATCTACAAACATCAAATTCACTGGCATAAAAAGTTTACCTTATCTTTTGCCTGCCTCATCTTTTTCTTTATAGGTGCACCATTGGGGTCCATCATACGTAAAGGAGGCTTGGGAGCACCACTTGTGATCTCCGTCATATTTTTCATCATTTATTACATTATTGATATATCTGGTGAAAACTTTGTAGAGAAAGGAGTATTTCCACCCATATTCGGGATGTGGCTTTCATCGCTGATCTTTCTGCCAATTGGCATATTCCTGACTTACAAGGCCTCCAATGATTCTATGATACTCAACACAGAAACCTACGTTAAGGCAATCAAAAAGATCTTCTCATTTATAACCACAAAAAACGGAGATTCCGGAAATAATCATACCGGGGATTTTCATGAACAATAATTAGGCTATGTATGTCACTTTATGTAGTTTTGTACATTATTACACAGGATTTAGAGTTTGAAGGATATGAGCCAGAAAAAAGATGAATTAAAACACAGGTTGAATAACATAGATGAAGCCATAAATGATATAAGAGAAGGGAAACTGGTCATTGTGGTAGATGATGAAGGAAGGGAAAACGAAGGAGATTTTATAGTGGCTGCCGAAAAGATCACTGCTGATACAGTAAACTTCATGACCAAATATGGTCGTGGATTGCTTTGTGCTCCTCTCCCGGAAGAAAGATGTGACGAACTGGAGCTGGAAATGATGGTGGACAAGAATACTTCATTTCATGAGACACCTTTTACGGTATCAGTGGATCTGATCGGGCACGGGTGTACTACAGGAATATCAGCTTCGGACAGGGCCAAAAGTATAAAATCCCTGGTTGATCCAAAAACTCAGCCGGAAGATCTGGGCAGACCGGGTCACGTTTTTCCGCTAAAAGCAAAAGATAAAGGAGTACTCAGAAGAGCCGGGCATACCGAAGCAGTTGTGGATTTGACCCGTTTGGCCGGATTAAAACCGGGAGGGGCACTGGTGGAGATCATGAACGACGACGGTTCTATGGCACGCCTTCCGGAGTTAATAGAAATCTCCAAAAAATTCAACTTAAAAATTATTACCATAGAAGACCTGATAGCCTACCGCATACGGCAGGAATCGCTAATAGAAAGAGGTGTCAGGGTTAAACTGCCCACAGACTTCGGCAATTTCGAACTGATTCCCTTTAAACAGAAATCCAACGGTGTTGAACATATTGCTTTGGTAAAGGGCAATTGGAACAAAGAAGATCCCGTGCTGGTAAGAGTCCATTCTTCTTGTGTAACAGGAGATATATTCGGTTCCAAAAGATGCGATTGTGGCCACCAGTTGCACAAAGCCATGCAGATAATCGAAAAAGAAGGTAAAGGCGTGCTGGTATATATGAACCAGGAAGGCCGGGGTATTGGATTGTTCAATAAAATAAAAGCTTATAAATTACAGGAACAGGGGAGAGATACCGTGGAAGCAAACCTGGATCTGGGATTCGAAGAAGATGAAAGGGATTACGGTGTGGGAGCCAATATACTCCGGGCACTGGGACTTGGTAAGATCAGGCTTTTAACCAATAACCCGGTCAAAAGAAAAGGACTGGAAGGTTACGGGCTGGAAATCGTGGAAAATATACCCCTTGAAGTGGAACCCAACGAATACAACCGTTTTTACCTGAAAACGAAAAAACATAAAATGGGGCACAGACTGGAACTTGTCGATCCCAATGAACTAAAAAAAATCAATGAAGAAACCGGCGAAAAAGAACACAGGCAGTCCATACCCTATTCAGAATCCGGAAA
>JBNJFN010000337.1:0-4097 GCA_051746885.1 Bacteroidota bacterium
TTTCATTCCGTATGCCCTGTTAACGCCGCTTCCAAATGTTCCTCCCAAAAGCGGGAGTACATGGCGGGCCAATTTGTACAGGATTGATCACGATCAGGGAACCACAACTTTTTCGTGGCAAAAGACCGATAAAACTTTTCATGAGTTCAAAAAATTCGGAACGTTTGTTTTTGAATAGAACCGTAAAGTGAAATCAACTATATATGAATCATGAACTTAACTGTTAAAAGAAAACCCGCTCCCAAATTTATTGGCGTAATCATTTTTGGAATATTTCTGTTTTTCATTTCATGGGTTCAACCCGAAAAACAAGAAAAATCTGCTGTTTCTCCATCCTCTGATTTTCAGAGAGAATATGCCACCCCTGAAAGCCAGGGAATGTCGTCCCAAAAATTGGATGAAATGAGAAGTATTTTAGCAGAAAAAGGTACCAAAAAGCTGATGATCATTAAAAATAATAAAATTGTTTATGAATGGTTTTCCAACGGCAATGAGGACTCGGTAAAAAAACATTACACGGCTTCGCTGGCAAAAGCGCTGGTCGGTGGAATGTCTTTGGCAGCAGCGATGAGTGATGGTTATATCACACTTGACGAAGCAGCCTGTAATTATGTTCCGGAATGGAAAGAAGACGGTAGGAAACAGCATATCACTATAAGACAATTAGCTACCCATACCTCTGGGATTGAAGATGCAGAAGCCACTGAAGAAGATAAAAAGAAAATGGAAGAAGGAGACCATAGCCATATGGACCTACCAGGTTGGAAAGGGCAATTCTGGAGACAGGAACCTGATCCGTTTTTGGTTTCCAGAGACAGTGCACCTGTGATTTTTACTCCCGGCGAACAATATGCCTACAGTAATCCAGGAATAGGGATGCTAACTTATGCTGTCACAGCATCGTTAAAAGATTCAAAATACAGCGATGTACGTACTTATCTGAAGGAACGCATTCATGAGCCGATTGGGATTGATGAAGATGAATATGGAATCGGTTATGGCAAAACGTTTACAGCAGGAACCCTTCAGTTAGTTCCAAGCTGGGGTGGAGGAAGTTATACAGCAAGGTCAATTGCCCGTATTGGTCTGTTAATGCTTCATAAAGGTAACTGGCAAGGAAACCAGCTCATCGATTCTTCTGCAGTAGAAAAAGTAACCAGGTATGGAGATACAGCATTGCCAACAGATATCCGAAATAAAGATAATCCAATGCCAGCTACTACTTCCGGCTGGTACAGTAATTTCAACGGCGTTTGGGGCCATGTGCCTCGAGATGCTTTTGCCGGCCATGGGGCTGGTAACCAGATATTAATGGTAATTCCCAGCATTAAGATGGTTATTGTCCGAATGGGTAGCAATCTGTTTGATGAATCGAAAGGCGAAAGTAAATGGCAAGCTTATGAAAAATACCTTTTTAATCCAATTATGGATGCTATTGAGGAGCCTCCTTACCCGAAAAGTGAACTTGCAGTGGAATTCGCACCGGAAGATTCGGTAATCCGTTTGGCTGATGGTAGTGATTGCTGGCCATCTACCTGGGCCGATGATGGTGATTTATATACTGCTTATGGCGATGGGTGGGGCTTTTCACCCAAAACCGACATTAAACTCAGCCAGGGGCTTGCCAAAGTAATTGGAACTCCACCTGACATCGAAGGAATAAATATCCGTTCCAGCACAGGGGAAAGGGTTGGACAGGGAAAATTCGGTGAAAAACCAAGTGGTATGTTAATGGTTGATGGGATACTTTACATGTTGTCCCGTAATGCACAAAATGCAATACTAACGTGGTCCAGCGATCATGGAAAAACATGGGAGCAGGCGGATTGGAAATTTGATATAAGTTTTGGCTATCCAACTTTTTTAAATTACGGGAAAAATTATGAAGGAGCGCCCGATAATTATGTGTATGTTTATTCACATGATGAAGCGGATGCTTACAAAAATAGCGACCAATTTGTTATGGCAAGAGTTCCCAAAAATCAGATTAAAGACTGGCGTAAGTATGAATATTTTGCCGGCTTTACAGAAGACAACAAACCTATATGGTCAGAAGATATCAGAAAAAGAAAACCGGTGTTTACCAACCCTGGAAAATGCTATAGGTCGGGTATTACATACAACAAAGGACTGAAAAAGTATTTGTGGTGTCAAACGATCTTATTGGCTCCTTCGGAAGGACAAGCATTCGATGGACGATTCAAAAGCGGGCTAGGCATATTTGAATCACCAAATCCTTGGGGGCCATGGAAAACGGTTTATTATACCAGGAATTGGGACATTGGACCAGGCGAAACATCATCCATTCCTACCAAGTGGATGAGTGAAGATGGAAAATCAGGTTATTTGCTTTTTTCCGGTGATGATTATTTTTCGGTCAGGGGAGTAGAGTTTAAATTGAAATAGTGGTACTTAACGCTGTCAGGTTAGCCACAAACAAGACTTGTCAGCGTGCAACCCCGATGGCTATCGGGGCTGCCAACGTAAGCAAAAATGAATATGGACAGATTAAAATTACACAACTATTTAACAAATTACCTGATTGTTGGAATGGCAATCGCTTTTCTGTACGGGTGCAATTCCGGGAACGATAAAAAATACCATACAGAAGTTTCAATAGCCGGTAATAAATGGCATTTCAATAATGAAGTCATCAATCCGGGTTCGCCGGCAGAAGGATTGCTGATGAACGTGCGCATGGTGAATGCAGTTTTTGAAGATCGCGGGCCGGAACTGGAAAAGCAAAATCCGGATTTTGATCCTGCAGAGAATACCAGTGAATTTATCAGGGCTGTTCCGGAATACGTTTCAAACGGTGTCAATGCTTTTACGATTTCACTCCAGGGTGGATTGCCGGGGTATGAAGGGGCGGTCAATACAGCATTTAATTCCGATGGTTCCCTCAAACCTGAGTATTTTGAGCGGATGGAGAAGGTCGTTAAAGCCTGTGATGCAAATCATGCTGCGGTAATATTAACACTCTTTTATCAGCGGCAGCATTCCCACGAATCCGCATTAAGCGGGAAGGACGCCATTTTCAAAGCAATGGAAAATACAGTCAACTGGATTTCCGAAAAAGAATTCACCAATGTGGTACTTGAAATATCCAATGAATACCGGCACGGCGGATACCGGAACTGGCCCGACGGCGAATGGCTGAGAAGCGAAGAAGGACAGGTGGAACTAATGGAGCGGGCAAAGGAGTTAAATCCGGCGCTGCTGGTTAGTACCAGTGGAATGGGAAATGGCCTGTATCATGAAGACCTGGCCCGAACAGCAGATTTCCTTTTAATTCACTTCAATAACACATCCCTTGAGGATTACCAGGAGAAAATTGATGCTCTGAAAAAATACAACAAACCCATTGTTTGTAATGAAGATGACAAAATAAAACAGGAAGGAGCCATTGCACTTGCCCTGTCGGTGCTAAATGGTTCCGGCTGGGGATACATGAATATAAAGGTAAATCAGCACATTCCATTCGATTTTTCAGGTGTTGAAGATGACACGGCCGTTTACAGCATGTTCAAAGCGGTTGCTACTCCAGGCTATAATATAAATCCGGAAGCGCTGAAACAAACCTCCATTATTATCACTTCCCCAAATGATGGTGACATTTTTAGTTTGGGAGAAACTGTTTCTATTGAATTATCACATCTTTATCCCAACCGTTCAGTTCCTTACACTATTGAATTACTGGCAAATAACAAACCGGTGGCTACGGTCGGTCAAAAGCTTCAGGTCAACTGGCAACCCGAAGAACCCGGTGTGGTTGTATTTGAAGCGGTGGTAAAAGATGATTCAGGTGAAGAAATCTATCGTTCTCCGAAAATGGATATTATTGTTCAGCCTGAAAAATGAATTTTTTAAAACAATCATCTACATAAAATCAAAAAATAAATCGAAATGAAACTGAATTTTTTTACCGTATTTGCAGCCTTTACTGCGCTCGTTCTTTTTGAAACGGGTTGTAATAAAAATACTTCCGATCAACAAAATAATACAGATTTGGAACAGACTGGATGGAAAGTCATAGGACCGGGCGGCGGTGGTGGTGTATTGAAACCGACCATTAGTCCGTTCGATGAAAATTTTGT